>CALMOJ010000224.1 GCA_937871815.1 uncultured Neisseriales bacterium | reverse complement strand
GGTGCGGCAGGTTCGACGGGGCTAGGTGTGTTAGGTGTGTTGCTTTGTGGCGGGGCAACAACGGCAGGGGTTACGACGGGCGTAGCAGGGATTGATTTTTTGATGCGCGTAGCGGGTTTTCGCATGGTGTAAACTCCTAACTGATTGAAGTAAAAAGGGCATCTCGTTATCAGTAGAGGGGGGATGTCCTGAGTGCGTATTATCGCCAGCGCGATGGAATAGGGGAAGCGGCTGGCGATAATTTTTTGTGCGCTGCACCAAATTTACAGTTTACGCGGGATGCCTGTGGCGTTGGGTGGCGAAATACAGCAGGGGAATCACCAGCAAGGTCAGCACAGTCGAGACCAAAATCCCAAAAATCAGCGAAATCGCCAGTCCGTTAAAGATGGGGTCATCCAAGATAAAGAACGCCCCCATCATCGCGGCCAGTCCGGTCAAAATAATCGGTTGGGCACGCGCCGCCACCGAAGCCACCACCGCATCGGGTAGCGACATCCCTTCTCTGACCTGCTGCTGGATAAAGTCCACCAGCAAAATCGAGTTCCGCACAATAATCCCCGCCAACGCAATCATGCCGATCATCGAGGTGGCGGTAAACGGGGCGCCCAGCAGGGCATGGCCTGGCATCACCCCAATCAGCGTCAGAGGAATGGGCGCCATGATAATCAGCGGAATCAGATAGCTGCCAAAGTGCGCCACCACCAACAGATAAATCAGCACCAAGCCCACGGCGTAAGCCGTCCCCATGTCACGGAAAGTTTCGTAGGTGATTTGCCATTCGCCATCCCATTTAATGGCATAGCCGCGATAGGGGTCGGTGGGCGGGTGGATAAAATAGTCGCTTAATTGGCCGCCGCCAGGGGGCTGAATCGCCAAAATAGCGTCGCGCATGGCAAACAGCCCGTACAGCGGGCTGTCGAGTTGCCCCGCCATATCGCCCACTACAAACACCACCGGCAGCAAATCTTTGTGGTAAATCGGCTGGTCGATCAGGCCGGTTTGCTCGGTGACCAGCTCACGCAGAGGGACCCGCTGCCCCGTGTTGCTGCGTACCGCCAGTGCCAGCAAGGTGTCGGGCTGGCCTTGGGCGGCAATCGGCAATTGCAGATGGGTGGGTATCGGGTATTTGTTGCCGTCCTCGTGCAGATAGCTGACGGTTTCGCCGGCCATGCCGGTTTGGAGGGTGGCGACAATCTGCTGTTGGCTGATGCCCAACAGTGCGGCCTTTTTGCGGTCGATGATAAACGTGGTTTTGGCGGCGGCGGTCACCGTGCTGTCATCGACATCGACAATGGCGGGGCCGCGCTCAAACACCTGCCGAATGGCACGCGCCAGCTGGATCCGCCCTGCGCTGTCGGGGCCATAGACCTCGGCCACGATGGGGGACAACACCGGCGGCCCTGGCGGAACCTCAACCACTTTGACCCGCCCGCCGTGGGCAGCGGCAATTTTCTGCAGCGCGGGGCGGAGCTGCATGGCAATCGCGTGGCTTTTATCGCTGCGCTGGTGTTTGTCTTTTAGGTTGACCTGAATATCCCCTTTTTCGCGGCTGCTGCGGAAGGCGTATTGGCGCACCAAGCCGTTAAAGTTAATCGGAGCGGCGGTACCGGCATAGGCTTGGTAGTGCAGCACATCGGGGACGGTGGCAAGGTAAGCCCCCATCTCGTGCAGCGTGGCAGCGGTTTCCTCTAGCGGCGTATCGGCGGGCATATCCAGCACCACTTGGAACTCGGATTTGTTGTCGAAGGGCAGCATTTTGAGCACCACCAGCTTAAAGGCCGGCAAGCTTAATGAGCCGATAATCAACACGCCGACCAACAGCCCCAGCTTTTTGCGCTGACGTGCGCCGTGCTCAGGATGTAGAAACGGGGTAAACGCCCACTGTGCCACGCGGCTAAAGCGGGTCTCGGTGTGGGCGTGGGCTGTGCTGGCATCACTTTCTTTCAGCCATAGCCGCGCTAACCACGGGGTTACCACAAAAGCTATCACTAAGGAAATCAGCATCCCCATGCTGGCGTTGATGGGGATGGGGCTCATATACGGCCCCATTAAGCCGGTCACAAAGGCCATGGGTAGCAAGGCGGCAATCACCGTCAGCGTGGCCAAAATCGTCGGCCCGCCTACCTCGTTGACCGCCCCCGGAATCACCGCTACCAAGGGCTGGTCAGGGTATAAGGCTTGGTGGCGGTGAATATTCTCGACCACCACAATCGCGTCATCGACCAAAATCCCAATCGAAAAAATCAGGGCAAACAGCGACACCCGATTCAGGGTAAATCCCCATGCCCACGAGGCAAACAGCGTGGCCATCAGGGTGAGCACCACCGCCGTGCCCACAATTACCGCCTCGCGCCGCCCCAGTGCAAAAAACACCAAGGCCACCACCGATGCCGTGGCAAAGGTCAGCTTTTGAATCAGCTTCATGGCTTTATCGTTGGCGGTTTCGCCGTAATTGCGGCTGACCAGCACCTCGACTTCGGGGGGGATGACGGTGTTTTTGAGCTGTTCAACCCGCTCAATCACCCCGCGTGCCAAATCCACTGCGTTTTGCCCTGGTTTTTTGGTGATGGCGAGGGTGACGGCAGGGTATTCGGCAGCGGCAGTGCCGGTGGTGCCGTGCCACACATAGCGGCTAGGCGACAGGGCGGCATCCTGCACCGTGGCGACTTCTTTCAGCAAAATAGGGGTGCGTTGATGCACGCCGACCACAAGGTCTTCTACCGCGCGGGCATCGTGCAAAAAATCCCCCGCTTGCAGGCTGATGGCATGGTTTTGCATCAGGCTATCGCCTATCGGCAGGCTGCTATTGGCACCTTGCAAGGCGGCGCGGAGGTCTGCCACTGTCAGCCCTGCGGTGGCTAAACGGGCGGGGTCTAGCGTGACCATGATGGCGCGGCTTGGACTGCCTAAAGTGGTGACTTCGCGTGTGCCTTTGACCCGTTTCAGGTCGGATTCGATGGAATGGGCGACTTGCGCCAAGTCCACGCTGCTGGTGTTGGGCTGCTTGGTGTAGAGGGTCAGCGCGACAATCGGCACATCATCAATCCCTTTGGGCTTAATCAGCGGCGGCAACACGCCCAAGCCGCTGGGCAGCCAGTCGCTGTGAGAATGGACGGTGTCGTAAAGCCGGACGAGGGCTTCGGTGCGGGGGATACCCACTTCAAATTGCACCGTAATCACCGCCATCCCAGGCTGGGAAACCGACATCACATGTTCCACGTTGGCGATTTGGGCGAGCACTTGTTCGGCGGGGGCAGCCACCTTGTCCGCGACCTCCTTGGCCGAGGCACCAGGGAAGGGAATCAGCACGTTGGCCATGGTGACGTTAATTTGCGGCTCTTCTTCTCGCGGGGTCACCCCCACGGCAAACAGACCGAGCAGCAAGGCCAATAAGGCCAGTAGCGGCGTGATGTGTGCTGACTGAAAAAACTGGGCAATCCGCCCCGAAATACCCCATGAAGTCTGTGCCATTGTCGATTCCTTAACGAGCTGCGGCGGCGGCGATAGGGTCGCGGGCAACCGCTTCACCCGCTTTGAGCCCAGACAGTATTTCCACCTTATCGCCCTCTTCACGCCCCAGTCGGACTTGGCGAAGCTGCGCTTTGCCCTGCGCGGTGACCACATACACGGCGGTGACTTCGACCCGCTGCACCACACTTAGGCGGGGCACCCAAAGCCGTGGCTGTGCCGTGCCTTGCAGGGTGAATTCGGCGCGGGCAAAGAGTCCTGGGGTGGGCGGTGGGGATAGCGGCGGCAAACTTAAACGCACGGGGACGGCGTGGCTGGTGCTATCGGCCACCGGCAAAATTGTTACGGCTTGGGCGGGAATCCGTTGGGGGCTAAACCCTGGCAAGCTTATCTGCACCGTGCTGCCTGGCTGCCACTGCTGGAGATAGCTTTGCGGCAGGTTGGTCAGTACCCGCATGGCTTGGGGGTCGTATACCACCAAGAGCGGCTTGCTCGGCTGGGTCATTTCGCCCACCTCGGCGGTCAGCTCGGCGATACGACCGGCGTAGGGAGCCGTCAGGGTAAAAAAGCCGGTTTGCGTGTGTGCCACCCCCAAGGTGGCCAGTGTGCTGCGGGCGGCGGCTTGGCTGGCTTTGAGCTGGGCTTCGGCTTGGTCTAGGGCGGCTTGGCTAATAAATTTTTGCTGGAACAGGGCGTGCTGGCGGGCAAATTCGCGGCGGGCAAGGTCAAGCTGGGCTTGCGCGGCTAAGGTTTGGGCGTGGTTGGCTTCGGCTTGCTGATTGGCTTGTTGGGGGTCGATTTTCACCAACCATTGGCCTTTGTTTACGCTGTCCCCTGTTTTAACTGCCAACTGGGTAATGCGGCCTGCCACTTGCGGCGCAATCACGCTTTGCCGCACGGCTTCGACTACGCCTTCTGCGATATAGGGTGTGCTGCCTTGGGTTTGGGTGACCACTACGGTGGCCAGTTCGGCAGCGATCGCGGGGTGGACAAGGCAAAGCAGCATCAGCAGGCGCAAAACACCAAGCAGAGGACGGGTGGGCATAGGGGTGACTCCAGCGGGGTAAACATTATATTGTTTTATATATTGTTTTGGGGGGAGGGTGCAATGGGCTTGGTGCGGCGTGGGAGGGGGCTGCGAGGTTTCACCCAGCCATCTCGGCGCATCCGGTTAAAATACGCGCTTCTTTTGCCGAAAGCGTGCCATGAGTCTCCTGCCCCACCAGCTTGAATTGCTGTCCCCCGCCAAAACTGCCGAAATTGGGCGCGAGGCCATTTTGCATGGCGCGGATGCGGTCTATCTTGGCGGCCCTGGTTTTGGGGCACGGCACAATGCCAGCAACAGCGTGGCGGATATTGCGGGCTTGGTCGATTTTGCCCACCGCTACCATGCACGGGTCTTTGTCACACTCAATACCATTTTGCACGATGCCGAGTTGGAACCCGCCCGTGCCCTGATACACCAGCTTTACGATGCCGGTGTCGATGCACTGATTGTGCAGGATATGGGCATTACCCAGCTTGATATTCCGCCGATTCAGCTTCATGCCTCAACCCAATGCGACATCCGCACCCCTGAAAAAGCCCGTTTTTTGTCGGATGTGGGGTTTTCGCAAGTGGTGCTGGCGCGGGAGCTCAGCATTCCGCAAATCAAAGAAATTCATACTGCTGTGGGCGGCGGGGCGGCGTTGGAATATTTTGTCCACGGCGCGTTGTGCGTCGCTTTTTCGGGGCAGTGCTATATCAGCCATGCCGAAACGGGGCGTAGCGCGAATCGGGGGGATTGTTCGCAAGCCTGCCGTCTGCCGTTTACCTTGAGCGACCAGCAAGGCGGGGTGGTGGCCTTTGATAAGCATCTGCTGTCGATGAAGGACAATAACCAAAGTGCCAACTTGGCCGCCTTGGTCGAAGCCGGTGTGCGCTCGTTCAAAATTGAAGGGCGGTATAAGGATATGGCTTACGTCAAAAATATCACCGCCCATTACCGTCAGTTGCTGGATGCGTTGCTGGAAAAACGCCCCGGCTTGGCGCGTGCCGCCAGCGGGCGCAGCGAGATTTTATTTACCCCCAACCCTGAAAAAACCTTTCACCGTGGCAGCACGGACTATTTTGCGACTGGGCGCAAAGTGGATATTGGCGCGTTTGATTCGCCCAAATTTGTCGGTTTGCCGCTGGGGACGGTGAGCAAGGTCACCGCAGCGTATGTCGATGTGGTCGCGCACTCTCCGCTGGCCAATGGGGACGGGCTGAATTTTATGCACAAGCGTCATGTGGTGGGGATGCAAGCCAACACCGCCGAGCCCGTCGGCAGCACCGCACAGGGCACGGTTTGGCGGGTGCGGCCTAACGACCCCAGCGTGCTGACCCAGCTTAAGCCTGGTGTTGAGCTGAGCCGCAACCGCGACCATGCTTGGGAACTCGCGCTGCTGAAAAAATCGGCAGAGCGCAAGGTGGGCGTGGAGGTGCTGTTGGTAGAAGAGCCTGATGGGTTGATGCTGCTGCTGACCGACGAAGACGGCGTGTGCGCTTCGGCTTCGGTGAGCTTGCCGCTGACCCCCGCCAACGATGCTGCTCGTGCGGAGGCAGGGTTAAAAGACAGCCTTGGCAAGCTGGGCGGGACGATGTTTGTGCCGACTGCTATCACTTTGCAGTTGAGTCAGCCGTGGTTTGTGCCCAATGCGATAATTAACGGCCTGCGCCGTGAGGCGGTGGCAAACCTAGAAGCCGCCCGACTGGCTGCATGGTCCCGTCCGATGCGCAAGCCTGCCGTGGTGCCGCCTGTCCCATATCCCGAAACGTCTTTGAGCTATTTGGCCAATGTCTACAACCACCAAGCGCGGGTGTTTTACCAGCAGCATGGGGTGGCCTTGATTGAAGCTGCCTACGAAGCCCACGAGGAAGCCGACGAGGTGTCTTTGATGATTACCAAACACTGCTTACGCTACGCTTTTCACCTCTGTCCCAAGCAAGCCAAGGGCGTGCAGGGCGTGATGGGGCAGGTACGCGCCGAGCCTATGGTGCTGACCAGCGGCAACGAGCATTACACCCTGACTTTTGAGTGCCGTCCGTGTGAAATGCACGTTAAAGGCAAAATCAAAAAAGCGATTTTTGCCTCGCCGCCGCCTTCGGCTGTGCCGGTGTCGCCAGTGATGTTTCACGTGAAACGTCCGGCGTAGGGTCTTGCCCTGCCCGCTGGGGCGGGGTGGGCTATTCCACCAAAATCTCTGCGGGGGTGATGGGGCTGGCACCCACCATGTCGCGGTAGCAGGTGTAAGCCGAAAGCGAGACCAGCGGCACCCAGACCACCAATCCTAGCCCAAACGGAATCAATGCCAGCCCGCCCAGTGCCGCAATCGCCAAGGTATAGACTAAAAATGCACCTTTGTTTTGCCAGCCGACCATGACACTCTCGCGCATGGCTTCGGCGACAGAGAGCTTGGCTTTGATGATGTAAGCCGGTGCTAACCAGTACGCTAAGGCCAGTGGCAGCGAGCACAGCACCATGCTGCCAAATAGCAGTACCAATCCCGTACTGAAATCGGCGGGGTTGGCTGCATCGGGGGGTGCCTCGGGGACGGCGGGCGCGGCGGCGGGTGCGCCTTGGCTGGCGGGCTCGGCAAGGGTGCTTAATCCGCCAAAATCGACACCGGCCAGCACCGCCACCATGACCAAGCTCAGGGCAATGGTCATCACCATGACGATGTACCACAGGCCAGTCATCAGCAGGTCACGCGGAGCCAATTTAAAGCCCGCAAAAAAATCAGCCAGAGACGCTTCGTCCCCATGCTCAATTTTGATGGCGGCCACAATAAAACCGGCTGACAAAATCGGGGCAAGCAAAGGCCCTGCAAACGTACCCAGCAGCGGCACGCTACCCACCAGCATCAAAATAGAAAAATAGGCCAAGGTGAACATCAAAAAGGTCAGCGGTGCTTCGCGAAATAGCCAAAAGGCCTCAACAATCCAACGCCAGCCTTGTGCAGCGGCCACTTGACGGCGGGGTAAGCTGGGCTCGGTATCGGGGGGCGGGACAGGGGCTTGCATAGGGGGTGGGTACTCCAAAATAAAAGAAGCCAGTGAGATGCCGTGCGAGGGTGCGGGAAGTGTAAACACTTACCGCTGAACTAGGGGGATGACGGCTTGCTTAAATATGGGGGCAAGTTGCCGGAGGGGAGGGCTATCGGCGATAATCGCATGATTTTGTTCATGGCTTTGCGCGGGATTTTTCCGGCAGCCACCCACCCCGACTTTAAGGTTACGTTTACATGGTTTCCCGTAGCGCCCTCGCCAACGCCATCCGTATGCTCAGCATGGATGCGGTGCAACAAGCCAACTCTGGTCACCCCGGTATGCCTATGGGCATGGCCGATATTGCCGAATCTCTCTGGCGGCATCACCTCAAGCACAATCCGGCCAACCCCAAGTGGGCAGACCGCGACCGCTTTGTGCTGAGTAACGGCCATGGCTCAATGTTGCTGTATAGCTTGCTACATCTTTCTGGTTACGATCTCTCTATCGACGACCTGAAAGCCTTCCGCCAATGGCACAGCAAAACGCCTGGACACCCAGAATACGGCTACGCGCCAGGGGTAGAAACCACCACTGGGCCGCTAGGTCAGGGGATTACCAATGCAGTCGGGATGGCATTGGCTGAAAAAATCCTAGCCGGTGAGTTTAACCGCGAAGGCTTTTCTATTGTTGATCATCGCACTTGGGTATTTTTGGGTGATGGCTGTTTGATGGAAGGCATTAGCCACGAAGCGTGCTCGTTGGCGGGGACGTGGGGCTTGGGCAAACTGATTGCCTTCTATGACGATAACGGCATCTCGATTGATGGCGATGTCGAAGGCTGGTTTACCGACGATACCGTGAAACGGTTTGAAGCCTATGGCTGGCAGGTGATTCCAGCGGTCGATGGGCATGACTTTACCGCGCTGGATGCCGCGATTGCCGCCGCCAAAGCCGACACCACTCGTCCTACGCTGATTTGCTGCCGCACCAAAATTGGCAAAGGCGCACCCAACAAAGAAGGCGGCCACGACGTGCATGGTGCGCCGCTGGGCGCAACCGAAATCGCCGCCGCGCGTGCCCACTTGGGTTGGGCGCATGGCCCGTTTGAAATCCCTGCGGACATTGCCCAAGCATGGAATGGCCGCGAAGCCGGTGCGACCGCCGAAGCCGACTGGGACGCGCTGTTTGCCGCTTACGCTGCGCAATACCCCACCGAAGCCGCTGAATTTACCCGCCGCGTTGCCGGTCAGTTGCCCGCCGATTGGGCGGCACATGCCGCTGCGGCCATTGAAAAAATCAACGCCAAAGGCGAAACCATTGCCACGCGCAAGGCTTCGCAAAACGCGATTGAAGCCTTTGCCCCCGCGCTGCCTGAATTACTCGGCGGCTCGGCAGACTTGGCCAGCTCTAACCTGACGCTGTGGAGCGGCTCCAAAGGTGTTTCACGTGAAACATCGGGCAACTATGTCTACTACGGCGTGCGTGAATTCGGCATGGCCGCCATCATGAACGGCATTACGCTGCACGGCGGCTTAAAGCCTTATGGCGCAACCTTTCTGATGTTTAGCGAATACGCCCGCAATGCCCTGCGGATGGCCGCGTTGATGAAAATCAACCCGATTTTTGTGTTTACCCATGATTCGATTGGCTTGGGTGAAGACGGCCCAACCCACCAACCGGTTGAGCAAACCGCTACGCTGCGCCTGATTCCGAATATGGACGTATGGCGGCCTGCAGATACCGTTGAATCGGCGGTGGCATGGCAAGCTGGGGTTGAGCGTCAAGAGGGGCCAACGACGCTGATTTTCAGCCGCCAAAACCTGCCTTTTGTCCCCCGTTCAGCCGCCCAAATTGCTGCGATTCGCCAAGGCGGCTACGTGGTCAAAGACGCTGAAGGCGCACAGGCGGTATTGATTGCCACCGGCTCCGAGCTTGAACTCGCGCTCAATGCCCAAGCCCAGTTGGCAGAGCAAGGCATTGCCGTGCGGGTGGTGTCTATGCCTTCTACTAATGTATTTGACCGCCAAGAAGCCGCCTACCGCGCTGCGGTCTTGCCTAAGGGCTTGCCGCGCGTCGCCATCGAAGCAGGGGTATCGGATGGTTGGTATAAGTACGTCGGGCTAGAAGGTGCCGTGGTTGGGCTGGATCATTTTGGTGAATCCGCCCCCGCCAAAAAGCTGTTTGAAGCCTTTGGCTTTACCGTAGAAAACGTGGTGCGCACGGTAAAATCGGTTTTATAAGATGCGTCGCCCCCTGTGTAGGCAGGGGGCTTTGTTTTGCCTTGCCGTGATTCGGCAGGGTTGCATGTCCCCCTAAAATAAATTTGGAGAATTGACGATGAGCTTGCGTATTGCAATTAACGGTTATGGTCGGATTGGTCGCCAAGTGTTGCGTGCTATTTACGAAAACAATCTGCGTGGTGAATTTGAAGTGGTGGCGGTCAATGCCTCTGGCGACTTGGCGACCAACGCCCACCTGACCCAATTTGATACCGTGCATGGTCGTTTTAATGCAGCCATTAGCCACGACGAATCCAACCTGATTATCAATGGCGACGTGATTCCGTTCTTCTCCACGCGCAATCCCGCCGAACTGCCTTGGAAAGCGCTGAACGTCGATTTGGTGTTGGAATGCACTGGCGCGTTCACCAGCAAAGAAAAGTGCCAAATGCACATCACAGCAGGCGCGAAAAAAGTGCTGATTTCTGCCCCTGGTGGCGATGATGTCGATGCCACCATTGTGTATGGCGTCAATCACACTATCCTGACTGCTGACATGACCGTAGTGTCCAATGCGTCTTGCACCACCAATTGTCTCGCACCGGTGGCCAAAGCGTTGAACGACGGGCTGGGCATCGTCAAGGGCTTGATGACCACCATCCACGCCTTTACCAACGACCAAGTGCTGACCGACGTGCGTCATAAAGATTTGCGCCGCGCCCGCTCGGCCACCCACAACATGATTCCCACCAAAACCGGCGCAGCCAAAGCAGTTGGTCTGGTATTGCCCGAAATGAACGGCAAGCTGGATGGTTTTGCTGTGCGCGTGCCGACCATCAACGTATCGCTGGTTGATTTGACCTTTGAAGCGGGTCGCGCCACCACCGTCGCTGAAGTCAATGCCATCGTTAAGGCCGCTGCCGAAGGCGCGATGAAGGGCGTGTTGGGCTACAACGTCTTGCCTTTGGTGTCGTCCGACTTTAACCACACCCCAGAAGCCTCGCACTTTGATTCCACCCTCACCAAAGTGTCGAACGGCACGATGGTCAAAGTGCTGGCGTGGTACGACAACGAGTGGGGCTTCTCCTGCCAAATGCTGAATACCGCGCGTGCGATGTTTGCCGCCCAGTAATTCACCCCGCCTTATTTGACTCTGCCTGCCGCAGCGTAGCCCTTCACGCGCTACCCTGCGGCTTTGTAATGGATGGATGACCTTATGCAATTTAACAAGCTCACAGACCAAACCCTTATCGGCAAACGTGTCTTGATTCGTGTGGACATGAATGTGCCGGTCAAAAATGGCGTGATTGGCGACGACACCCGTATTCGTGCCTCGCTGGCCTCGATTCAGCACGCGCTTTACAACGGCGCGTCGGTGATTTTGATGACCCACCTTGGCCGCCCAACCGAAGGCGAGCCCAAGCCTGAAGACAGTCTGGTTCCTGTCGCCACCCGTCTTGGCGAATTGCTGGGCAAAAAAGTCCCTGTGGTCAGTGATTGGCAAACAGGCCTGAGCTTAAAAGCCGGCGATGTGGTCATGCTCGAAAACGTGCGCCTCAACAAGGGCGAGAAGAAAAACAACGAAGCCCTCGGCCAAGCCTATGCCAGCTTGTGCGACGTGTTTGTTAACGATGCGTTTGGTACCGCACACCGCGCCGAAGCATCGACCCACGCGGTGGCGCAATTTGCCCCGATTGCCTGTGCTGGCGTGCTGCTGGCTGCCGAATTAGACGCGCTGGGTAAGGCTCTGGAAGCCCCAGCCCGTCCCTTGGTGGCTATCGTCGCGGGCTCTAAAGTCTCGACCAAACTGACCATTTTGGAAGCCCTCGCCGATAAGGTGGACCAGTTGATTGTCGGTGGCGGCATTGCCAACACCTTCTTGCTGGCCGAAGGGCATGGCATTGGCAAATCGCTGGCCGAAGCCGAGCTGGTTGGTGAAGCCCAAAAAGTCATCGCCAAAATTCGCGCCCACGGCGGGGATGTGCCGCTGCCAACCGATGTGGTCTGCGCCCCAGAGTTCTCCGAAAACGCGGAAGACACCCTGAAAAACGTCACCGAAGTAACCAAAGCCGACATGATTTTGGACATTGGCCCTGAATCGGCACGGGTGTTGGCTGACATCGTCGAGCACGCTGGTACAGTGGTGTGGAATGGCCCTGTGGGCGTGTTTGAATTTGAGCAATTCAGCCACGGCACACGCGCCTTGGCCGAAGCCATTGCCGAATCGCAAGCGTTTTCAATTGCGGGCGGCGGTGATACTTTGTCGGCCATTGCCAAATTTGGCGTGACCAATAAGATTAGCTATATCTCAACCGGTGGTGGCGCGTTCCTCGAGTTCCTCGAAGGTAAAGAGCTGCCTGCTGTAGCCATTTTGGCTGCACGCGCAAAGGAGTAAAACATATGAAAACACGCATGATAGTTGGAGTTTTGGTTACGCTGGGCTTGTTATCTGGCTGCGCTAATGTGGGACGCGGAGGGGTACCGACTTCTGTGTCTCGTGCTGAGGCCGTCGTCAGCCGACCTGATCCTGTTGCCTTGTTTGCTCGTTGGAATACCGCATTGGCTACTGGTAATCCTGATGCTGTAGTCGCGAACTATGCCCCTGATGCTATTTTGCTGCCAACCGTATCAAATAAGGTTCGCCACACCCCTGCTGAAATCCGCGACTATTTTGTTCATTTTTTGGCAAAAGCGCCACGCGGCACGGTTATTGAGCGTAACGCCAGAGTCCTTTCTCCCTATGTCATGGTGGACTCTGGTACCTATGTTTTTGATACCAATGCAGGGCAAGTTCCCGCGCGTTATACCTTTGTTTACCGTCAGGTTGGCAATGATTGGCTAATTGCTGAGCACCATTCGTCAGCTATGCCAGAAAAACCCGAGCAGGCTAAAGCTGCTCACTGAGCGCATCTGTATCCCACCACAAGGACCCGCCATGAGCTTCTCAACTTGGATGCTATTTGTGACCACGGTCTTTGTGGTGTCGGCCACGCCCGGCCCTAATATGCTATTGGCGATGAGCCACGGTATTCGCTACGGGGTGCGCCATACCTTGCCGACTCTGCTGGGTTTGCTGACCGCCTTGGCTTTGATTATGGTGGGGTCAGCGGCGGGGCTGGGGGCGGTTTTGGCTGCATCTGAGGGGCTGTTCGCGCTGGTCAAATACAGCGGGGCGGCTTACCTGATTTGGCTGGGGATTAAAACGTGGCGTGCTGTGCCGGTGCTGGTGGGCGAACAGCTCGCTACAGAGGTGCCGGTGATGGGCTCACGTGTGGTGCGGTTTCGCACGGGGTTTTGGGTGGCGATGAGCAACCCCAAGGCTTTTGTCTTTTTTACCGCCCTGTTCCCACAGTTTATGGATGCCCATCAGCCCCAAGCCGTTCAGCTTGCCATCTTGGCCGCCACGTTCTTTGTCATTGAAACCAGTTGGCAGTTTCTCTACGCCAGTGGGGGCGCACAGTTGACACACTGGCTGCACAGCCCTGCCAGAATGCGGCAACTTAACCGCTTTGCAGGGGGCTCGTTTATCGTGGCGGGGTTGGCGTTAAGTGCCGCACGGCGCGTAGGGGGCTAACAACGTGTTCAAAGTCTCGCGAACGAAGGGTCAGCCAAGGCGAAATTCGCAAAAAAGCGCAGTCGCTGCGGTCTTGGCTACATTCCCCTCCGTCGGAGGGTGGGTGGACGGCAAAGCCGGACGGGGTGGTTGCTGGCGACGCAGCGAAAGCTAAAAACCAGACCCAAAGGCAAGCACCCCACCCTTGCGGGGCAGCTCTCCACGGGAGGGGAATGCTAGCAAATGCAGACTCACCCGAGTCTCGCAGACTTTGAACACGTTCTAAACCCCTTGTTTCAGCTTGCATCAATCAATATTACATTTTGGAGGAATCATCCATGGCTCTCGTTTCTATGCGTCAACTACTGGATCACGCCGCCGAGCACAGCTACGGCTTGCCCGCATTTAACGTCAATAACCTAGAGCAAATGCGGGCCATTATGGAAGCCGCAGACAAGATGGACGCACCTGTGATTGTTCAGGCTTCGGCAGGGGCTCGGAAATATGCCGGTGCCCCTTTCTTGCGCCACATGATTTTGGCAGCGGTAGAAGAGTTTCCCCATATTCCGGTGGTGATGCACCAAGACCACGGCACCAGCCCTGCCGTGTGCCAACGTGCCATGCAACTCGGCTTTTCATCGGTCATGATGGATGGCTCGTTGGGTGAGGACGGCAAAACGCCTACTGACTATGACTACAACGCCCGTGTCACCCGCACCGTGGTCGATGCAGCCCATGCCTGTGGCGTGTCGGTCGAAGGTGAAATTGGCTGCTTGGGCTCGCTCGAAACCGGTATGGCCGGTGAAGAAGATGGTGTCGGTGCCGAAGGCGTGCTCGACCATAGCCAACTGCTGACTGACCCCGAAGAAGCCGCCCGCTTTGTCAAAGACACCGGCGTGGACGCGCTCGCCATTGCCATTGGCACCAGCCACGGCGCATATAAATTCAGCAAAAAGCCCACCGGCGATGTGCTGCGGATTGACCGCATCAAAGAAATCCACGCCCGCATCCCCAACACCCACTTGGTCATGCACGGCAGTTCCAGCGTGCCGCAAGAGTGGCTGGCCACCATTAACGAATTTGGCGGTGACATTGGCGAAACCTACGGTGTCCCCGTGGAAGAAATCATCGAAGGCATCAAGCATGGGGTGCGCAAGGTCAATATTGACACCGATTTGCGCTTGGCCAGCACAGGGGCTATTCGCCGCTTCCTTGCCACCCACAAGAGCGAATTTGACCCGCGTAAATACCTCAAAGCCTCGACCGATGCGATGCGTGATATTTGCATTGCCCGCTACGAAGCGTTCGGCAGTGCCGGTCGCGCCAGCCAAATCAAGGCGGTGAGCCTAGACCACATGGCAGACCAGTACGTCAAAGGGCTGTTGAGCCAAATCGTGCGCTAAAACGGAAGTTATTCACGATGTAGTGAGTAAAAGGGTTGCCAAGGCGAAATGGGTCGAAAAAGCACCGTTGAGATTAAATCAACACGCCTGTTTCGGAACGTTGCAACGCAGGATTACCCGCGCATCTCAAATCGTGATCAGGTTCTAAGCGGACTACTGCAAAATGGCTATGGGCTTATCCCCCATAGCCATTTTGTTTTTAGAAGGCAAAAGCAGCTACACTTTGTGTCATAGAAGCCAGAGAAAAAGGACTGTTATATGTTGAGCTGGGACGAATGGGTGTTTGTCGGGATTATGGCGGCCGTACCGATTGGGGGCGCGGTATTTCATATTTGGGTCATGTTGCTAGGTCATGGCAAACGCCGCTCCACTGAACAAGCTGGGGACTGAGGCCATGCACCTACAGCTTTTGTATTTTGCCCGTTTGCGGGACGTGTTTGGGTTGAGCAGCGAAACCTTGGCTTTTTCTGGGCTGACTGTCGCCGATTTGGTCGCGCACCTGCATAGCCGAGGTGGGCACTGGGCCAGCGAGTTGGGGCATGGCAAACCCTTCCGTATTGCGGTCAACCATAACGTGGTGCCGCAAACCACACCGCTCAAAGAAGGTGACGAAGTGGCGATTTTTCCACCCGTTACCGGAGGCTAGCGCATGGATTTCTTTACCGTCCGCGTGCAGACGCAGCCTTTTGACATTGGCGAAGAAATGAACCGCCTCTCTGCCCAGCCGACCGTCGGGGCAGTGGTGAGCTTCTCGGGTTTGGTGCGAGACTTTGGTGATTGTGCGCAGGTCACGGCACTGGAGCTAGAGCACTATCCGGGTATGACCGAAAAAATCCTTGCAGCCATTATCGAAGCCGCTCGCCAGCGTTGGGCCTTAGATGCCGTGACGCTGATTCATCGGGTGGGGCGGCTACCCTTGGGCGAGCCGATTGTGCTGGTGCTGACCGCCAGTGCTCATCGCCGCGATGCCTTTGCCGCCTGCGAATTCATCATGGATTACCTTAAAACCGAAGCCCCGTTCTGGAAAAAAGAGCACAACGCCCAAGGCAGCCAGTGGGTCGATGCCAAGACCAGCGATGCCACGGCCTGCGACCGCTGGACATGATGCCGCCTTATGCCGCCCTGATTTTGGCGGGGGGACAAGCGCGGCGCATGGGGGGGGAAGATAAGGGCTTGGTGAAGTGGGCAGGTCATCCTTTGGTGACGTGGGTTCACGCCGCCCTGCTTGCCCAAACCCCCGCCCCTGCCACGGTACTGCTCAGTGCTAATCGCTCTTTTGCGGCTTACGCTGCACTCAACTTCACCCCTTTGCCTGACCTCACCCCCGACTTTGCCGGCCCCTTAGCCGGTATGGAAGCCGGACTGGTGGCCTGCCCACACGATTGGCTGCTGGTCGTCCCCTGCGATGCCATCACCCTGCCGCCTGACCTTGTTACACAGCTTTGGCAGGCTGCTCAAGCGGGCGATGCCGCCAGTGCGGTCTGTGCAGGGGATTGGCACCCCAGCGTCGTATTACTTCACCGGCGCACCCTACCGAGTCTACAAGCCTATCTTTCCGGTTCCACCCGCAGCATTCGGGGCTGGCTGGCAGGGCGGGCACATCAAACCGTGTCTTTTGCCGCCGCTTTGCCCAACCTGAATACCCTTGCCGCCGTGGCTGCGCATCTTCCGCTGTCTGTCGTGGTTTAAGGGGTGAAGGGGGGCATGATGGTAGCCTGCCGTGCGCCATAAAAACCCCCTTCGCGGTGATTCACACCGCGAAGGGGGTTTTTGTCGGCGACCTACACGGCGAACTTAATCGTCGGTGGGTGTACCCAGCTTGGCACGGCGAGCCGTGACGGCTTCGGCCAGCGTTTTCAGCAGTTGCTCGGTGTCGTCCCAGCCGATGCAGGCATCGGTAATGCTTTGGCCGTAGGTCAGTTCACAGCCTAATTTTAGGTCTTGGCGACCTTCGACCAAGTGGCTTTCCACCATCACACCAAAGATGTGCGTATCGCCCGCCGCCAACTGGTTGGCTACATCAACCGTGACTTCCATTTGCCGCTTGTAGTCTTTGCGGCTATTGGCATGGCTAAAGTCCACCATCACTTTTTGGCTTAGGCCGACAGCAGCCAGTTCAGCCGCTGCGGCACGAACGTGGTCAGCCGAATAATTCGGCTCTTTACCGCCGCGCAAAATCACATGGCAATCAGGGTTGCCTGCGGTGCTGACAATCGCCGACAGCCCCGATTTGGTGACGGACAAGAAATGGTGAGGCTGGCTGGCGGAGCGAATCGCGTCCACGGCAATTTTGAGGTTGCCATCGGTGCCGTTTTTAAAGCCAACAGGGCAAGACAGACCTGAGGCCAGTTCGCGGTGAACTTGGCTTTCGGTGGTGCGTGCGCCAATGGCACCCCAGCTAATCAGGTCGGCCACATATTGCGGCGTAATCATGTCGAGGAATTCAGTGGCGGCAGGCATCCCCGCGCTGTTCAGCGTCAACAGCAACTGGCGGGCAATACGCAAACCCGCGTTGATGTCGTAGGACTCGTTCAAATGCGGGTCGTTAATCAGCCCTTTCCAGCCCACGGTAGTGCGGGGTTTTTCAAAATAAACCCGCATCACCACCAGTAGCTCGCCCGCATAGGCTTCGCGCAGGGGTTTGAGTTTGTTGGCGTAATCAATCGCCAACTGAGGGTCGTGGATGGAGCAAGGGCCAATGACCACCAACAGGCGGTCGTCTTCGCCGCGCAGCATCCGTGCAATGTCGCTGCGGGTGGCGTAAATCAGCTCGGAGGCGGTGTCCGTAATCGGAAGCTCATACAGATGGGCAATGGGGGGTAGGAGTTCTTTAATTTCTAGAATCCTTACGTCGTCAGTTTGGCGTTGCATAGTGCGCTCTTATTTGTAGGGGTGAAGTGTCGTGCAGAACAGGAAGCCTAACGCGCTTTGCCGTGTGGTGCAACGCATGGCAAGGGGGGATTAAGCCGTAAGGGCTTCGCTAATCAGGCGGCTGAGTTCGCTGGCATCGGGCTCACCTAAAAAACGCTTCAAAATCATCCCTTTTTTATCAACCAAGACACTGGTTGGGGTCAGGCGCACGTCCCCAAAGGCTTTGGCCAGCTCGCCTTGGGTATCGAGCGTAACAAAGAAGGGTAGGCGATTGGCGGCGACATATTCGCGGACAAACGCCGGCGAGTCGTAGCTCATGGCCACGGCCACGGTTTCATAGCCTTGGGGTGAGAATTTTTTGTGCATGTCCACTAGCATGGGCATTTCTTTGATGCAGCCAGAGCAGCTTGTCGCCCAAAAATTGACTAAGACCACTTTGCCTTTAAGCGCGTCCATCGTGGTTTTTTGCCCCGCAATCGAGGTCAAGCTGACCAGCGGAGCCGTGGGACGATTGCCCATCAGGGTGTACGTTAGACCTGCTGCCAAAGCGAGGACAAGCAGTGCGAGGAAGATTTTTTTCATAGACGTATTTTCGTTTTTTAGGAAGAAGCCCATGGGCTTTGGGCTTAGTGGGCGTTGAGAACCGCCGCAAACCGCCCCACTACATCGACCACCTCTTTCGCGCCTTCCCGAATCTGCACAATGGCCTCGCCCGCTTCGTTAGCCAGCGCAACGCCTTGTTGGGCTTGGGTCAGGCTAATCGCCATGCTGTCGATGGCGGTGCGTGTGCCTGCTTGGATTTTGCCGGTCATGCTGGCGATTTCTTTGGTGGAAAGGCTGGTGCGCTCGGCCAGCTTGCGCACTTCGTCTGCCACCACGGCAAAGCCCCGTCCTTGTTCGCCAGCGCGGGCGGCTTCAATCGCCGCATTCAGGGCAAGGAGGTTGGTTTGGTCAGCAATGTCACGGATGGTTTGCACAATGACGCTGATTTGCTGGGTCAGTTCCCCTAGTGCGGCAATTTCTTGCGAGGAGCTTTGCACCGTATTGGCAATTTCCCGCATTTCATTTGCGGCTTTCAAAATCACCGCTTTGCCTTGCTCGGCGATATTTTCGGTTTCGGCAGAGATGCGGTGCGCGGTGTGGGCGTTTTCACTTTCGGTCAGGTAGCGTTGGGTTTGCTGGGTGATGTCCGACGCAAATTGCACAATTTTCCCCAGCTCCCCGCGTGAGTCATAAACGGGGTTATACGCCCCTTCTAACCAAATCGGCTGCCCCGATTTGCTGACATAGCGGAATTGCCCCGCGACAAAATCCCCCTGATTGAGCTTTTGCCATAACGCCGCATAAGCAGGCGCGTGCGCATCATCGACAGGGCAAAGCTGGCGGTGCGATTTACCTTGGATCTCTGGCAGGGTGTAGCTGCTCAGGGCCAAAAAATTGGCATTGGCTGTCAGCACGATGCCTTCTTTGCTGAATTCGACCGAGGTCATGGCTCGTTCAATCGCTTTAAGCTTGGCCTCGGTGTCTTTTTCTTTTTCCACCCGATCGGTCACGTAGGTGGCCAGCTTAACAATTTTTTGCAGCCTTCCGCCGGCATCAAACACAGGGTTATACGAGGCTTCTAGCCAGACCAGCGCACCCGACTTGGTGAGGCGGCGATAGCGACCGGTAAAAAATTCGCCCCGATTTAACTTTTGCCAAAGGTGGGCATAGTCTGGGCTGGCGGTGTAGCTGCTACGGCAGAACATGCGGTGGTGCTTGCCTTGGATTTCGTTTAAGGCATAGCCACTGGTTTTTAAAAAATTATCGTTGGCGGCAATTACGGTGCCTTCTGGGGTGAACTCAATCACCGCCATAGAGCGGTTAATGGCTGCCAAAAGGGCAGTTTGTTCATCAAGACGGGCTTGGCAATTGGCAAGCTGGCGTTTTAACCCAGAGTTAAACACACGCGTTCCTTTGTAGGAGGGGATTAGGCGGGCTGTGGCGCAGATTCAATCAGGCTTTCAAGGGCTGTACGAATCTCCCCTGTCAGCGTGATGGCTTTTTGCTGTTTTTCATCGAGCAGCACAAACGTAATGTCGGCTTCGGAAATCAACGCGTCTGTTTCTTTTAGCACAATCCGCTGTGCCACCACCGCACTACGGTTAGACACCGACTTCACCCATGTTTGCACTTGGATGGTTTCGTTCATATAGGCAGGGCGGCGGTAATTGATGTTGATGTTCACCACCACAAAGGCCAAGCCAGAGGCCACAAAGCGGTCTAGCCCGATGGTGTCTTCAAAATAGCCCCAGCGGGCTTCTTCGAGAAATTCTAGGTAGCGGGCATTGTTGACGTGTCCGTACAAATCTAAGTGGTAGCCGCGAACTTTAATTTCAATCGTGTGCATGGTTGGGGAGCGTCCAGTGGTGTCGTTGCCGTGTGGATGGGAAGCGCGACCCAGCAGGCAAAAAGGGGGCGGATTTAGTCGGCAGGGGTGTCGAGTGTCAGTGGCTCGAAGGCTTCGCGGCTTAAGGGTGCGGTGACTAAGTCGGTGAGTACCGAGTGAATTTCGACCTCAAACCACTGCTGAAACAGGTTAGGGGTGCGTTTTTCTGGCCATACGCTTTCGTCTTGATCCCAATCGGCCAGCTCGGCTTCGAAAATGTCACGCCAGTGTTGGCGGATAAAGTCGCGGCAATCGGCAAAATCTTCTACGGGGGGCACCAGCAGGGCATTACAGTCTTGACGCAGATTTTCAAGCGTGAGGGGCGCGTCTTCTTGGTCAAAAGGTAGCGTGTTGAGCCAATCCAAGAGGGGCTGTTTGGGTTTAATCACCACGACACTGCGGTTGACTTCGTACATGGCTTAACTCCGGTAAGGGGGGGGGCGGTTCAGCGTTTTATTCTGCGGCAAGCTGATTGTCACGGGTAAAGGTCCAAGTGCGGACAATACGGAGGGAGTCAAAATCTCGCCGCAAGTCTTCTGGGAAGGGAGCGTAAGGGGCGGCCAGCCGAACAATGCGTTTGGCGGCTTCGTCGAGTTCGGTAAAGCCCGAGCTGCGGTCAGTACGCACGGCTTTTAAGCTGCCATCTGCGCCGATTTCCACGCTCAAAATTAGCCGACCATAAATGCCGTTACGGCGGGCTTCTTCGGGATAGTTGAGATTGCCGACCCGCTCAATTTTGAGCCGCCAATCCTCTACGTAGCGGGCAAAGCGGTATTCACGGGTGCGGCCACCAAAATCGGCACGACGGGAGTGGGTTTGGAGCTGGTTGGTTTTGGCAGCAATTTCGCTCTCTAGCCGCGTGATTTCGCGGGCTTGCGCCAGCAGCTCTGCCGGATTCAGTGCCATTTTAGGGGCGACCTCGGCCGCGCCTGTGCCTCGGGTGTGCTGCTTGGCATTGGGCTGGGACGTGGTGAGGACTTCCCGCGCGGCGGCGGCCGGTCGGGCGGCAGCGGGTGCGGTACGCGGCAGGACTTCTTGGTCGGTGTCACCGGCCTTGGGCGAGGGGGCTTGGGTGCTGGCGCGTTTGTTGGGTGCGCTGGTGTTGCCGCCACCGTCTAGGTTGGCTTGGGCAAGGGCCTCGGCTTTTTTGGGCGCGGTGCGGTGGCGTGCATTGACCAGTACCACATCTAGGGTGCGGTCAGAAAACCAACTGCGTGGGTCGGGCAAGCTGAATTTGATGCCTAATCCTAGGCTCAGGTGCAGAACAACCGAGGCCACGATAGCAAAAAGAAGGGGACGGGGGAGGGAGAGGGGGGGCGAAACAGTCATGGTTAACCAAGCCAACCAGCGTAAAACCAGAAGGGGTCAGTGTATCACGGTCGCCGCCTGTGCCGGTGAGCGGCCGCGGGTGAGGCGACCGTGAGGGTGATGCGTTGCGCCGAGGGTTAGGCCAGCAAACTACGCAGCATCCACGCGGTTTTTTCGTGGATTTGTAGGCGTTGGGTGACGAGGTCGGCAGTCGATTCGTCTTCTCCCTTGGTGGCAGGGGCAAGCAAAGCGCGTGCGGTGCGGCAGACAGCCTCGTGGCCTTCGACCAGCAAGCCCACCATGTCTTCTGCCGCCGGCACGCCTTCAATGTCAGCGATGCTGGTGAGCGCGGCAAACTCACGGTAAGTCCCCGGCGCAGGGTAGCCCAAGGTGCGAATCCGCTCGGCAATGGCATCAACCGCCATCCACAGCTCGTTGTATTGCTCTTCGAACATCAGGTGCAGGGTGCGGAACTGCGCGCCGGTGACGTTCCAATGAAAATAATGGGTGCGCAGATACAGCGTATAGGTGTCCGCCAGCAGATGGCTGAGTCCTTGGGCAATTTTGGCGCGATCTTTCTCCTCAATCCCGATGTTGACTGCACTGATCTTCTGCTTCAATTTGGCTGCTTTTGGCATGTGAAATCTCCGGTGTGAAAGGTGCGGTAAAATGGCGGGGATGGATACTTCCCCTTCTTGGATAAGCCTGCACAATGGCAGGTTGTTGCTGACCCTGCATATTCAGCCCGGCGCGAGTCGAACCGCGCTTGCAGGGCTGCATGGCGAGGCACTGAAAATCCGCTTGGCGGCACCGCCGGTGGACGGCAAGGCGAATGCGGCACTGCTGCGTTTTGTGGCGGAGACGCTTAAACATCCACCCCGCCAAATCAATCTTGTGAGTGGGCAAAGCAGCCGCCAAAAACGGGTGGCGGTAGAGGGTTGGGCGGACTCGTTGGCGGCGGCCTGTGCGCTGTTGCTTCCGCCGGATTAAGCAGCACACGGTTCTAGTGTAGGCACGCCGGTGTGGACTTCGCTAGGAGGCGGATGGCCTTATCCCACGCCGCGCGGCTGCGGACCCCCTACCTAGAGACCGAGTCCACGCGCTGCTGAAAGTTCACTGCTTGTGAATTTCAATGTGGGATTAGCCCAGTCTCGTTGACCGTAAACAGCTTTTTAGGGCTGGTTTTTGTCGATAGGCTGGGCAGGTGGCAAGGGGGCTTCGTTGATGCGGGTAAACTCGCCTTCAATCACCCCGCTATCCGGCTCGGCTTGGGTAAAGGGCGGCGGATTTTGGGTGTTCAGGGCGGGGCCGCGTATCGGTAGCAGCAACAGCAGCGCGATAAAGTCACTGATGACCCCTGGCCACACAAACAGCACCCCCGCCAGTAAAAATCGCACCGGCCAGAGCAGTTGATATAACGAGATGTGTTGGCCTTGCATGGCCGAAAATACTGTGAGCAACGCCCCCACCCGCTGATTACGGAGCATCCACAGCCCCAATAGCGTACTGCTCGCCAGCCAAACCAGCGTCCAGAGTCCGATTAGCTGCCCTAACCACACCAACAGCGCGATTTCGATAAACGGAAATGCCAGTAAAATCAATAAAAATAGCCGCATAAAATCCTTTCTAAAGAGACGCTTAATGGGAACGACCCAGACCGAAGTGATGCTTGTTTTATGTAATGCGCCGGATGGTAGCACCGCCCGCCAATTGGCTCATGGCTTGATTGAGGCGCGGCTGGCGGCGTGCGTTAACCTCCTTGCGCCAGTTGAATCGGTCTATCACTGGGAAGGGAAAGTCGAAACCAGCACCGAAGTCCCCTTGCTGATTAAAACCACCCGTGCCGCGTGGCCGCAAGTCTTGGCACAGCTGGCCGAGCAGCATCCCTACGCCGTACCTGAAATCATTGCGCTGCCCGTCACAGCGGGTTTGCCTGCCTATTTGGATTGGGTGAGCCGTGAAGTCTCATCCCTGCCAAGGAGCTAATGCCATGCCTGCCCTCATGTCTTCTCGCCCCCAGTGGGATGTTTTTTGTGCTGTCGTCGATAACTACGGCGATATTGGCGTGTGCTGGCGACTTTCACGTCAACTGGCTGCCGAGCATGGCATTGCCGTTCGGCTATGGGTCGATGACCTCAAGCCCTTTGCGCGGCTGTGTCCGGCAGTCGATGTGACCGTGAGTGCTCAGACCCAAGAAGGGGTTGAGATTCGGCATTGGGATAAATCGTTCCCCGATGTGCAGCCTGGCGTGGTGGTGATTGAAGCTTTTGCCTGCACCTTGCCACCCGCTTTTTTGGCGGCGATGGCCGCGCAGCCTACGCCGCCGGTGTGGCTGAATGTGGAGTACCTCAGTGCCGAGGACTGGGTGCGAGGCTGCCACGGCTTGCCTTCACCGCACCCTTCCCTTCCCCTGACCAAGTATTTTTTCTTCCCTGGTTTTAGCGAAGGCACGGGAGGGGTGTTGGGCGAGGCAGGGCTGGAAAGTGCCCGTGCAGCCTTTGTGGCGGATGCACGGGCGCAGCAGGCTTGGTTTGCCGCACAGGGGCTTGCACCTGCCGCCCCCGACGCGCTGACGGTGTCCTTGTTTAGCTATGGCGGTAAGCGCATCAACGCCCTGCTAGCAGTCTGGGAGGCCAGTGCCCAGCCGATACACGTTTGGCTGCCCGAGGGGCGCGGCGTGGCGGAGGCTTCGGCGTGGGCGGGGCAGCCCTTGTCGCCGTGCCAGCCTTTTCAGCGGGGTGCGTTGACCTGTGTGGTGCTGCCATTTTTGCCGCAGCCAGACTATGACCGCCTGTTGTGGTTGTGCGATGTGAACTTTGTGCGCGGTGAGGATTCGTTTGTGCGGGCACAGTGGGCGGCACGGCCTTTTGTCTGGCACATCTACCCCCAAGACGACAACGTTCATATGGGCAAGCTTTCTGCCTTTTTGGACCGCTACAGTGAAGGGTGTGCCCCTGCCACCAGTGAAGCCTTGTTTACCTTTTGGCACAACTGGAACCACGGCATTGGGCTGGCGGATGGCTGGCGTACCTTGCTTCCTGTTTTGCCCGCGCTGAATCAACATGCAGCGGACTGGGCTACGCAGCTTGGGCAGCGGGCAGGGCTTGCCGCCAATCTGGTGCGCTTTTGCAAAAATCTTTTATAATTGCACGTTTACCCATACGCAGTGGTGCGCTGTTGTCGCTGCTGCCTTCCCCTTTTTAGATACAGGAAACACCATGAAAACTGCTCAAGAACTCCGCGCTGGTAACGTCTTTATGCTGGATGGTCAGCCGATGGTTGTGCAGAAAAGCGAATACAACAAATCCGGTCGCAACGTGGCCGTGGTCAAAATGAAGATGAAGAGCCTGCTGTCTGGCTCGGCTGCTGAAGCCGTTTACAAGGCCGACGATAAGTTTGATGTGGTTGTGCTGGACCGTAAAGAATGCACTTACAGCTACTTTGCTGACCCGATGTATGTGTTTATGGACACCGAATACAACCAGTATGAAATCGAAGCCGAAAACTTGGGTGACATGCTGAACTTCCTCGAAGACGGCATGACCGACGTGTGCGAAGTGACCTTCTACGACGGCAAGGCGATTTCGGTTGAATTGCCCACCACGATTGTGCGCGAAGTGGTTTACACCGAGCCTGCTGTGCGCGGCGATACCTCCGGCAAAGTGCTGAAGCCTGCTCGCCTGAAAAACGAAACCGTGATTCAAGTGGCGGCTTTTGTTGAAATTGGCGACCGCATCGAAATCGATACCCGTACCAGCGAATTTAAGAAGCGTGCTTAATTAAGCGCGTGCCCCGCCCTTTTTGCTGGGCTCTCTCTGGTTTTTTGGTGATAGGGCTTGACAGGGCGGGGTGGTTTCTGTATAGTTGCGTTCTCTTTCGAGTGGGTCGTTAGCTCAGCGGTAGAGCAGCGGACTTTTAATCCGTTGGTCGAAGGTTCAAATCCCTCACGACCCACCACTCTCTCTTTTTTAGGGATTGTGACCGCGAAAGACAAGTAAAAGGGTTGTTAGCTCAGTTGGTAGAGCAGCGGACTCTTAATCCGTAGGTCGAGTGTTCGAGCCACTCACAACCCACCATGAATTCAATCAAAAAGCCCAGCCTTTCGGTTGGGCTTTTTGTATTTCTGCGCTTGCGTGGCGGTTGTTGTATTGCCGATAAACAGGCTCTTAAGGGGTAGGTATCTAGGGGGAGGCTCTCCTAGGTACCTACCCCTTTTACGTCTGCCTCGCAGCGGGCAGCGCATCTTTATTTCAGTTGCTCAAACGTATCCCGGGCAAAGGTTTTTTCGCAATATTTGCACTTGAGCCGCACCTCGCCGCTGCGCT
>CALMOJ010000223.1 GCA_937871815.1 uncultured Neisseriales bacterium | reverse complement strand
TGATGAATAAAACCGTGTTGTGCCTCGCGCTAAGCCTGACGGCAGCAGGGTGCGCCAGCACCTCCGAAGTCGATGAAGTCCGCCGCCAACTGAGCGAGCGTGACCAGCAATCGCAGCAACGCTTCTCCCAAATTGAGTCGAAAATCAGCAACGAACGCCTGCTCGAAATGGTGTCGCAGGTGGAGCGGCTCAACGGCGATGTGGCCAAGCTCAAGGGCGATATTGAGGTGCTGAATTACAATTTGCAGACCACGCAAAAACGCCAAAACGACCTGTATAACGACCTCGACCAGCGTTTGGCGCGGTACGAGGGCAACAGCAGCCCTGCCGTCTCCGCCGCCCCTGCCTCTGCCCCGAGTAGCAGCGCGGCTGCCCCCGCCGACCCTGCAGCAGTAGACCCCGCCACCGCCGACTTTGACCGTGCGTTGAATCTGCTGAGGGCACGTGACTTTGCCAAGGCCGTGCCCGCCCTCAAAGCCTTTGGCGATAAATACGCCACGGCCAAACAAACCCCCGATGCCGCCTATTGGCTGGGCGTAGCCTATGCCGCCAATGGTCAGTGCAAAGAGACGATTACGACGCATACTGCGTTTGCCGCTAAACACCCCAATCACGCAAAAGCCCCCGACGCACTGCGGAACGTGGGCAATTGCCAGCGTGACTTGGGCGATGTACCCGCCGCCCGTGTCACCTGGGGCAAGCTGATTAAGCTCTACCCCAGCAGTGATGCCAGTGCCAAAGCCAAGCAGCAGCTTGCCTCGCTGAAGTAAGAGCCTGCCCCGCCCATAAAATTGCCCCCCGATGGTTTGCGCTATCGGGGGGCAATTTTATGGGGACGGTGGGGGGTTAAGAACCTGTTTACGTTCTAGCGAACGACGGGTCAGCCAAGGCGAAATGAACCGAAAAAACGGCGTTGGGCTTAAATCAACACGTATGTTTCGGGGCATTTCAACGCAGGCTCACCCGAGTTTCACCGTTCGTAAACAGGTTCTTAAGGATAGAACCACATCAGGGCATAGCCCTTAGGCCGCAGCATCCCCACATCCAGTTGCATAAACACCTTCACCTCGCTGTTGCCGTTGAACTGCCCCAGTGCCGCGTCGGTTTTGTTCAGATAGTCCTTAGGCAGCAAGACTTTCTTGGACAGCACATGGTCTTCCCCGTCTTTAAGTGACAGCTCAAGGTTGGGGTAGGCTTGGGGATAGGCGGCAAGGTTACGCACCGTGGCCGAGACGCGAATCAAGTTAGCTTGTTCGGGCACCACGGCCAGCTCCGACCACTCGGTACGCAGCAGCTCGGTGTGCTTAGGCAAAGGCACGGTGCAGCCTAGACTGCGGCAAGCCAGCTCCAGCGGGGCGCGTGCGCCAGGCAGTTGTGCGGCAATTTCGGTGCGGAACAGATAGGTCGCTTGGCCGGCCAAGCCCAGTGCGCCCACCGCAGACAAGGCCAGCCAAACCCACATTAAATTGAGTTTAAGCGGCTTGCGCGGTGGTTTTTCGGGTTTGGGGGCGGGTGCTTTGCCGCTGCTGTTGGCACTGGCGCGGAACACCACCCCACCTTCGTCTGCGCCGCCACCATCATCCGACAGCGCACTAAACGAAGGGGCGGACTTGCCCCCTGCTTTGGCCACGGGCGGGTCATCGGGGATGACCTCGGGCTGGGGGGGGCGCGGTTTGGCGGGGCTGGTTTTGCTGTCGTTGCCACTTAGGCTAGGCTCAACCCGCGCACTGGGGTTGGTTTGTTGTTGGCGGGCGGCTTGCAGCTTTTTAAGGAAATCGTCGTCTTCTTCCGCTGGGGTAAAGACCGGCTCAATCGGCGCAGCGGGGCTGGGTTTGGCCGGTGCCGGTGCAGGGCGTGGCGGGGTGGTTGAGCGGGGGGGGAAGCTGTCAAAGCTGGGCTCACGCGGGGGGGCTTTGGCGGCGGGGGCGGCGGGCAGGTCTGCCGTAAAGTCGGGCAGATCCAGCGAAATACCGCCGCTAATCCGGTCTAGTTCTTGGTCTTTAGGCAGGGCAATCAGGCGCGGGTCGTCGGTGATGGCAGGCGGATGCCAGTCGAGTTCGGGCGCGTTGGCCAGTGCTTTGACCAAGTGATCTGCTGCTGCTGGCAAGGTAGAGCGTGCCGCCGCCGTAGGGGCGGGCGACGGCGGGGTAGGAGGTGCAGCAGGGGCGGCTGGGGATTGCGTCGCCGCAGGTAACGTAGCGACAGGCTCAGCGACAGGGGCAGGCACGAGGGCGGTGGCTTCTGGTGCGGTGGCGGGGAGCGGACCATCCGGCTCTAGGGCTTCTCGCGCATTAAAGACGTGATTACAGCGGCCACAGCGAACCTGTCCATCGCACACATCCAATTGGTCGGACTGCACCTTGAAGCGCGTTTGGCAATGCGGGCATTGCGTAATATACATGCTGGAAACAACTCTCAGGCGTTTTACGGGGAGGGAAAAGCATAGCAGAAATGCCTACGCCCCGCGTGGTGGCGGGGCGTGTCGGGCGAGGGTTTCTGCTCGGCCAAGGCTTAGCGTTTAGTGCCCGAGAGGCAGGTCCAGCCCTCGTCAAACACAGGGTTCGCCATCTCAAACCACTGTTGGTAGATGCCCTGTAGCTCTTCGGCTTGCTCGGCCAAAATGCCCGACAACACAATCTGCCCACCGGTTTTGACATGCTGCGCCAGCAACGCGCCCAGCAGCCGCAGTGGGTTGGCTAAGATATTGGCGACCACTACATCAGCTTGCAGCGTGGCAGGCAGTTGGTCAGGCAGGTAAAAGTCAGCCGTGACTGCATTCTGGCGGGCATTGTCGCCGCTGGCTTGGATGGCCTGCGGGTCGATGTCCACACCGACGGCTTGGCTGGCACCCAGCTTGAGCGCGGCAATCGCCAAAATCCCCGAGCCACAGCCGTAGTCCAACACGGTTTGACCGGCTTGCAAGCTGCGGTCTAGCCACTGCAAGCACAGGCGGGTGGTGGGGTGACTGCCCGTGCCAAAAGCCAAGCCAGGGTCAAGCTGCAGATTGATGGCGTTGGCATCGGGGGCTTCGTGCCAAGTGGGGGTAATCCACAGGCGGGACGAAATTTGGATGGGGTCGAATTGGGCTTGGGTGACGCGCACCCAGTCTTGCTCGGCCACGGTGTCCACTGTCCAGCTAGGCAGTGCGACCCCACAGGCGTGGGCGGCTTCGGCAATCAGGGCTGCCACATCGCAATCGGCTTCGCACAGCACCACAATCCGGCTGTCTTTCCACATTTTTTCGATGGGTTCGCCCGGCTCGCCAAAGATAGGTTCTTCGGCGGCGGTGCCCGCTGCGGCATCTTCGATGGCGGCGGACAACGCGCCCGCTTCCATCAGTGCATCCGCCAAGCGGTCGGCAATGGCCGAATCGGTGTCTAGCGTTGCTTGTAACCAGCTCATGATTTTTTCATCTGGGAAAGGCGTTCTTCCAAGTAGTGAATAGGCGTGCCGCCGACGCGGAACGCGGCATCGACCATCAGCTCTTGGTGCAGCGGGATATTGGTCTTAATGCCGGTAATCGCCATTTCAGACAACGCGACCCGCATCCGTGCCATCGCTTGGTCACGGGTGTCGCCGTAGGAAATCAGCTTGGCAACCATCGAATCGTAATGCGAGGGCACGGTGTAGCCCTGATAGATGTGCGAATCAATCCGAATGCCTGGGCCGCCTGCGGGGTGGTAGCTCTCGATTTTCCCGGGGCTCGGCACAAAGGTGAATGGGTCTTCGGCGTTAATCCGGCATTCCATCGCGTGGCCACGCAGCTGGATTTGCTTTTGGGTGTAGCGCAATTTTTCGCCCGCTGCGACGCGGATTTGTTCTTGGACGATGTCCACGCCGGTAATCAGCTCGGTGACGGGGTGTTCGACCTGTACGCGGGTGTTCATCTCAATAAAGTAGAAGCCACCGTTTTCGTAAAGGAATTCAAACGTCCCTGCACCGCGATAGCCGATTTTGCGGCAGGCGGCGGCACAGGATTCGCCGATTTTTTTGCGTTGCGCCTCGGTAATCCCTGGGGCGGGGGCTTCTTCGATGACTTTTTGGTGGCGACGCTGCATAGAGCAGTCGCGCTCGCCCAGATAGATGGCGTGACCGTGCTCATCCGCCAAAATCTGAATTTCGATATGGCGGGGATGCTCTAGGAACTTCTCCATGTAAACCGTGGGGTTGCCAAAGGCTGCTTGGGCTTCGGCTTTGGTCATATTGACCGAGTTAATCAGCGCGGCTTCGGTGTGCACCACGCGCATCCCCCGTCCCCCACCGCCGCCAGAGGCTTTGATGATGATGGGGAAGCCGATTTTACGGGCGGCTTTGGTGATTTCGGCGGGGTCGTCAGACAACGCACCTTCGGAGCCTGGGACGCACGGCACGCCGGAGGCAATCATGGCGTTTTTGGCACTGACTTTGTCGCCCATCAACCGGATGGTTTCGGGGCGCGGGCCAATAAATACAAAGCCCGATTGCTCGACCCGCTCGGCAAAATCAGCGTTTTCCGACAAAAAGCCGTAGCCGGGGTGGATGGCTTGGGCATCGGTGACTTCGGCGGCAGCAATCAGCGCGGGCACGTTCAGATAGCTGAGGTTGCTGGCCGCAGGGCCAATGCAGACGGATTCGTCAGCGAGTTTGACGTATTTGGCTTCGCGGTCGGCTTCGGAGTGGACGACTACGGTTTTGATGCCCATTTCGCGGCACGCACGCTGGATGCGTAGGGCAATTTCTCCGCGATTGGCAATGAGGATTTTTTCAAACATGGGATGCCCGTTGAGAAAGACACGTCAATCGGAGGTGGGCGGGCAACCCTAGAGAGGGGGAGGGTTGCCCGCACAGGGGCGTGTTACTCGATGATAAACAGGGGTTCGCCGTATTCAACGGGCTCGCCATTTTCAACGAGGATGGCTTTCACTACGCCTGCACGGTCAGATTCAATCTCGTTCATGAGCTTCATGGCTTCGATAATGCACAGGGTGTCGCCGATGCTGAGGCTTTGACCCACTTCGATAAACGGCTTGGCATCGGGGCCGCTGGAGCGGTAGAACGTGCCGACCATCGGTGATTTGACCGCGTTGGCGGTGCTGGCTGCCACCGGTGCGGCGGCTTCGGCCACCGGTGCCGCAACAGGGGCGGGTGCGGTGGGCATGGGATAGTGCATGGGCTGTGCATAGCTGACGGTGTTGCCCGCTTGGACACGGGTAATACGCACTTTTTCTTCGCCTTCGGTGACTTCTAGCTCAGCAATGCCAGATTCTTCTACAAGGTCGATGAGTTTTTTGAGTTTACGGAGATCCATCGGACGCTTCCTTGGTGGATAAAAAGCAGGGGACCCGCCGACAAGCGGCTTAGGTCGGGGTGGCGAGTGTGGCCAGTGCGTGGGTCAGGGCGTATTCGTAGCCCTTCGCGCCTAAGCCACAAATCACACCGACCGCGAGGTCAGAGAAGTAAGAGTGGTGTCGGAATGCCTCACGGGCGTGGACATTGGACAAATGCACTTCAATAAAGGGGATTTTGACCGCAGACAGTGCATCCCGCAGGGCGACACTGGTATGGGTAAACGCCGCAGGATTGATGACGATAAATGCTGTGCCGTCATCCCGTGCGGCATGGATGCGGTCAATCAAGACATACTCTGCATTGCTTTGCAGCGTGGTCAGCACCACGCCAGCGGCGGCGGCTTGGTCCACTAAGCGGGCGTTGATGTCTGCGAGGGTGTGTGCGCCGTAGTGCTGTGGCTCGCGCGTGCCCAGTAAATTGAGGTTGGGACCGTGGAGGACAAGGATCTGTTTTTGCACGGTCAGCCCTATTCACAGTGGTTAATATGGGCGCGAGTTTGCCGCAATTCGGCGAAGTAAGTCTAGCGTTTCCCGAAAAAGAAACATTTGGTTAGGATTGGCTCGTTCGACTATTTTGCCCAAAGTAGGGAAATACGCCCTCGGTTTTGCGGGCAGTTTTACCCAAAACCCACATCCGCAAAGGGGTTGCCAAGGCCGAGGGCAAACACAGCAAACTGGTATACTGCCGCCTATGGATGCCTCTTTATCTTCTCTCTCGCTGTCTGATTTTGACTACACGCTCCCCGAACGGCTGATTGCCCAATTTCCGCCTACGGTTCGGGATGCCAGCCGCCTGTTGGTGGTAGGGGCGGATGCGTTTTCCGACTGCACCATTACCGACTTACCCGACCAGCTTCAGGCCGGTGATTTGCTCGTTTTTAACGATACCCGCGTGCTGAAGGCGCGGTTGTTTGGCCAAAAAGCCAGCGGTGGGCAGGTCGAAGTGCTGGTGGAGCGGGTGCTGGATAGCCATCAGGTGTTGGCGCATGTCCGCGCCAGCAAATCACCCAAGGCAGGCAGCCGCTTGTTGCTGGCCGACCGCTGGGAAGCCGAGATGGTGGAACGCCAAGGCGAGCTGTTCCGCCTACGCTTTACCGCCGATGCCGACGTGCTCGACATCCTCGAAGCCTCGGGCAAGCTGCCCTTGCCGCCCTACATTACCCGCGATGCCGCCCAGCACGACGACAGCCGCTATCAAACCATCTACGCCCGCCACCAAGGCGCGGTGGCCGCGCCCACCGCAGGGCTGCATTTTACCGACACCCTGTTGGCGGCCTTGGCAGCCAAGGGCGTGGGGACGGCGTTTGTGACCTTGCACGTTGGGGCGGGGACATTTCAGCCGGTGCGGGTAGAGCGCGTGGCCGACCACACCATGCACAGCGAGTGCTACCACATCAGCCCCGCCACGGTAGAAGCCATTGCCGCCACCCGCCAAGCTGGTGGCCGCGTGATTGCCGTCGGCACCACCAGTTTGCGGGCACTAGAATCCGCCGCACAGCGCGGCACCCTGCAGGCGGGTGCGGGTGAAACCACCATCTTTATCACCCCAGGCTATCGCTTTAACGTGGTGGACCGGCTGCTGACCAATTTCCACCTGCCTAAATCGACCTTACTGATGCTGGTGAGTGCTTTTGTCGGGCTGGACACCATGCACGACATCTACCGCCATGCCATTGCCCACGAATACCGCTTTTTTAGCTACGGCGATGCCATGTTGCTTTCCTTGACCGACACCGCCAACGGACACCGCCCATGAGTGGCCTTTCCCCCAGCAGTCCCACCCCCATCGAACTCACGCTGCACCAAGCCACGCGCGTGCTCGACATCGCCTTTGACGATGGCGCACGGTTTAGCTTGCCGTGTGAATATCTGCGGGTGTTTTCGCCTTCTGCCGAAGTGCGCGGGCACGGCGTGGGGCAAGAAACCCTGCAAACCGGCAAGCGCGAGGTGAATGTCACTGCCATTGAGCCGGTGGGGCATTACGCCGTCAAACTGGTGTTTAGCGATGGGCACAGCACGGGGCTGTATAGCTGGGATTATCTCTATACCCTCGGCACCCAGCAGACTGCCTACTGGGCGGCGTATCTGGCGCGGTTGGCCGCTGCCCACGCCAGCCGTGACCCCGCCCCCGAAGCCCCTGTGCCGAGTCGCACGGCCTGCCCTTCTGGCCGCGCCCGCTAACGCACCCCGTCTTCCCCTATTTCATCCCATACGACCGTTAAGATTCGAGGAAACAATGGACCAGCAAACCCACTTCGGCTTTGATACCGTCGAAGAATCGCAAAAAGCAGGGCGTGTCGCGGGGGTGTTCCACTCCGTTGCCCACAATTACGACGTGATGAACGATGTCATGTCCGGCGGGATGCACCGCCTCTGGAAGCGTTTTACCCTCGGCACCGCCGGCGTGCGGGCAGGGCAAAAAGTGCTGGATATTGCGGGGGGGACGGGCGATTTGGCGCGTGGCTGGGCCAAGCAAGTCGGCGCGACCGGCGAAGTCTGGCTGACCGACATCAACAGCTCCATGCTGACCGTGGGGCGTGACCGGCTGCTAGACGAAGGCGTGGTGCTGCCGGTTGCCCTTGCCGATGCCGAAAAACTGCCTTTCCCTGACCGTTATTTTGATGTGGTGTCGGTCGCGTTTGGGCTGCGGAACATGACGCACAAAGACATCGCCTTGGCCGAAATGTGCCGCGTCCTCAAGCCAGGGGGCAAGCTGCTGGTGCTGGAGTTCTCTAAGGTGTGGGCACCGATGAAGCCGGTGTATGACCTGTATTCGTTTAAAGCCCTGCCGCTGATGGGCAAGCTGATTGCCAAAGATGCCGACAGCTACCGCTATTTGGCCGAATCCATTCGGATGCACCCCGACCAAGCCACGTTAAAGCAAATGATGCTCGATGCTGGTTTTGGCAAAGTGGACTACCACAACCTGACCGGTGGGGTGGTGGCACTGCATAAGGGCTGGAAATTCTAAGAAGCTGTTTACGATCTGCGAGACTCGGGTGATCCGGCGTTGAAATGCGTAAAAAAATGCGTGTGAATTCAGTTCGAACGGTGCTTTTTTCTGAATTTCGCCTTGACAACCCCTGCGCCATTGAGATCGTAAACAGCTTCTAAGGGCGTGTTGACGTAAACATCACTGCGCCTGACCTAGGCTGCATCAAAAATCCCATCACGGTGTCGGGTTGAAACCCGACCTACCTGCGCCGCCCCTCACTGCCCCGTCCGGCGTTGCCGTCCATCCCCGCCGGTGGAGGGGTATAAAAGCAGCGAAGCTGGCAGTGATTCCCCTCCCGTGGAGGGGTACGCCGGAGGCGGGGGGTGGTTGCCTTTTGGTTTGGGTTTGGGTTTGGCTTTTGCTGCGCCGCCAGTCACCGCCCCGTCCACCGCTGCCAGTCCCCCGCCCACCCCACCCCTTGGCTTACACGGAGAACTTCCCCATGAATCTACCGCAACTGGCTGTTCTGAATCATCTGCTCAAGCAGCACCCCACCGTGCGTAGCCAACTGACCGCCCACGCAGGGCGGCGGGTGAAGCTGGTGTTGTCGCCCGCCTCGGTGCTGGCCGTGGTGCTAGAAGACGGCTATCTGGGCGAAACCGGCGGCGAGCCCGAAGCCGTGGTCGCCATTGGACTGGGCTCGGCTGCGATGGCGGTGGCGGGCAAAGCCGTCGCCCCCAGCAGCTTGACCCTGACCGGCGATGGCGAACTGGGCTTGGCAATGGCGCGGATTTTGGGCGGGCTGAAGTGGGATGCTGGCGAAGACCTCTCCCGCTTGGTGGGTGATGCTGCTGCGTGGCGGGTCGAAACCACCTTGCGCCGTCTGTTTGGCATCAAAGGCGAAATTGCATGGCGACTGGCGCAGTCCTACGCCGAACATCTGCGCGAAGAAACCCCGCTGCTGGCACGGCGCGAAAGCGTGGACAGCTTTAATACCTCGGTAGACACCGTGCGCGATGCGGTTGAACGCGCCGAAAAACGGCTGGCGAGGATAGAGGCGGCTTGTCGCCTCGGCTGACGCATCGTTCGTCAGGTTCTCAGCGCCACGCCGTGCGGCCTGTTCCGATAGCCTGCCCAGCGGTTAAACCGCCCTTTGAGCGTAGCCCCTTGCCTCCGATGCCCTTTGCACCAAGGCGAGGGGCGTTGGTTTTTTTACAGAGTAAGTAGCGTGGACGTACGCCCCGCTTTTGCCACCGGCTGATTCTTTGACGAGTTCCCCACCATGCGCCTGTCTCGCTTTCGCACTATTTTCACCACGCTGCACCGCTATGGGTTGGACGAGTTTTTTATCGACCACAGCCGCTTGGCGTTTATTCACCGGCTGCTGGGTTGGCTGCCAAGTCGCCGCGATTTGTCGCAGCCGCTGCCGGTACGGGTGCGCTTGGCACTGGAAAGCCTCGGGCCGCTGTTTGTGAAATTTGGGCAGGTGCTGTCTACCCGCCGCGACTTACTGCCTCCCGACTACGCCGATGAACTGGCGCGGCTACAAGACCGCGTCCCGCCGTTTCCGGCCGCCCAAGCCCGTGCCACCATCGAAGCCTGCCTCGGCCAGCCGGTCGAAGTGCTGTTTGCTGAGTTTAACGACACCCCCGCCGCCAGTGCCTCGATTGCCCAAGTCCACTATGCCCGCCGCCACGATGGGCGCGAGGTGGCGGTTAAAGTGCTGCGGTCAGGGATTTTGCCGGTCATCGAACAAGATTTAGCCCTGCTCAAAACCCTCGCCCGTTTGGCCGAGCGGTTTTTGGTCGATGGCAAACGCTTGCGCCCGCGCGAAGTGGTGGCTGAATTTGACACCTATCTACACGACGAGCTGAACCTGATGAACGAGGCCGCCAATGCCTCCCAGTTGCGGCGCAATTTCACGCCCTCTGACATGCTGATTGTCCCCGAAGTGTTTTGGGAGACCACAGGGCGCGAGGTGCTGACGCTGGAATGGATGCGCGGGATTCCGGTGGGGCAAATTGACCGGCTGCGGGAAGCGGGCGTGGATTTAAAACAGCTGTCGCGCTTTGGGGTGGAGATTTTCTTTACCCAAGTGTTCCGCCACGGGTTTTTTCATGCTGACATGCACCCCGGCAATATTTTTGTCGCCGACGATGGGCGGTATATCGCGCTGGATTTTGGCATCGTGGGCAGCTTGACCGACTACGACAAACATTATTTGGCGGTGAATTTTTTGGCGTTTTTTAACCGCGACTACAAGCGGGTGGCCACGGCGCATATCGAATCCGGTTGGGTGCCGAAAGATACGCGGGTTGAAGCCCTAGAAGCGGCGGTGCGGGCGGTGTGCGAGCCGATTTTTGACCGCCCCTTGTCCGAGATTTCGTTTGGCCTCGTGCTGCTTCGGCTGTTTGAAACCAGTCGCCGGTTTAACGTCGAGATTCAGCCGCAGTTGGTGTTGCTGCAAAAAACGCTGCTGAATATTGAAGGGCTGGGTCGCCAGCTCGACCCCGACCTTGACCTGTGGCAAACCGCCAAGCCCTTCTTAGTCAAATGGATGAACGAGCAAATGGGCTGGCGCGGCCTGTTGCGCAACCTCAGCCACGAAGCTCCGCAGTGGGCCAGCATTCTGCCCGCCATCCCCCGTCGCCTAAACGAAGCTTTATCTGGCGACACCCAACGCCTGATGCTGGATGGCTACATCCGCTTGATGCGCGAGCAACGTCGCCAAAATTGGCTGCTGACGGTGATTGCCTTGCTCTTGGTCGGCGTGTTGGGCGCGGTGGCTTTGCAGCAGCATCCGCTGCAAGGTGGGGGCAGTACGCCGACGGTGACGGCGCGGGCTTAATCGATGTTAACTAAATGACCCCATGACTTCGTATCATGGGGTCATTTTTTTGCGACAGGCGTATGCCTTTGTTTTAGCAGTTAAATCAACCGTGGTTTAAATTGGGTCTGAATAGGTGATTTAGTGTAGGTCGATACGTGGTGTATGCGATACAGTCGGCAGATACCGACCTTTATGCTGTGTTGTGGCGTGTGGTTTGTGCTGTGTTTTACGTTTTTTGTGTCCTTGTTGCAGCGCAGTCCCACCCAAAGCCCCTATCGCGACAATAGGGGCTTTGCTTTGTCTAGGTTCGGTTTTTTTTATCGTATTTAACGTGAATTAGAGCCTTTTTCATGCTGACTTTGCTGCTGTGTTCTTTGCTACTACTGTGTGTGTTCTGTGTGATGGGGATGGGGGGTGGGCGTAAGCGTACCGCTGGTGGTCTATCCCGTTGGAGCGTGGGGGTCTTGCTGCTGGTCAGCGGGGCCGCACAGGCTGATTTGGTGGCGACGGTTTCTTTGGCGAGCGGCGCGGCGGGGACGATTGCCCCAGGCGAAACCACCACCTTACGCGTTCGCCTCACCAACAGCAGCACGGCAAGTGGCCTGACCGATGTCGGGTTTAACTACACCTTGCCAGGGGTCTTGCCCAACGGTCTGAAGATGACCGCCGCGCCGGTGTATACCTGTACCGATGGCGGTGGAGCCAATGTGGCCACCGGCGGCACATTGACCACAGCCGTGGGTGGGCAATCCATCATCTTGGCGGGCGCAACCATTCCACAAGCAAGCAGCAGCAATGCCGCGTACTGCACCCTAGATTTGCCCGTGACCGGCGGCTCCAGCTCGGGGAGTGCCACTTCTTACGACTACAGCATTGTGGCCGCTAGCGTGACAGGCAAAGAGGCTGGGGTTGCCCTTTCCAATAGCGGTTCAGCCATCCAAACCATATTTATCAGTGCTACCCCGCTGCCCACCCTCGAAAAATCTTTTAGTGCCACCGATGCGGTGTTGGGCGGTGCGCCCATTACCCTCACCCTCAAAGTCAACAACCCCGCCTCGGCACCGCTGCCTAATTTCGCGCTGACCGATAGTTTCCCGCTGCTTGGTGGGGTCGCGGCCATCAAAGTGGCTAACCCGCCTAATGCCACAGTAAGCTGCCCGGGGGGGCACCGCACCGACCTTTGCGCCGGCTGCCGGTGATATTGTCGTCACGGCCACGGGGGGGACGGTTGCTGCCAATAGCAGTTGCACGCTTACCGTGCAGGTCGAAGCCAATACCTCTAACGGCAAATATCTGGACTTTGCCGCCAACGTGATTCCGGCCACTAATCTAACCAACGACCTTGGCTTGGTGTCTGCTGCGGGGGCGAGTGCCAATGTCACGGTCAAATCCCCCTTGCGCGTCGGCAAGGTTTTTGCCCATGCCACCTTGTCGAGTGGGCAATCTGACTTCTTTACCCTTACCTTGTGGAACGATGGCAACGCGCCCCTGACCGTGAGCTTTACCGATAGCCCCATGGATGCCGAGGGCAACGGGGTCTATGGTCTCAAGCTCGATGCTGGCGCAAGCACCACTTGTGCAGGGGGTGTGGTGACCGGTGCGGTAGGGGGGCGTAGCGTAACGCTGACCAGCGGCACGATTCCCGCTGGTGGGAGCTGCACCGTGACCGTACCTTTTACTGGCACCGCCCAAACCGCAGGCGTGCCGATTACCTACACCAACACCTTGCCGGTTGGCGCGGTAACCGTGGCGGGTAAGCCCGAAATTATCAGCAATGCCGTCAGCAGCACGGTGATGGTCGCCACTGATTTAAAGGTGTCGAAGACCGCCGCACCTTCTGTGGCCTCGCTAGGGAATCCAGTCGCCTTTCAAATCACAGTAGAGAATTACTCCGCCAGTGTGATGAATAACGTCACGATTGTTGACCACCTTGGCGCGAACCGCCTGAGCTACCTGACCGGCGTGCTGAACGGCAAAGATTACAGCCCGACCAGTGCGTGTGGGGTCAGTACACCTGCCGCGCTCAATGCCGCCGATGTGACGTTTACCCTAGGCGCACTGCCTGCACGCAGCAGCAGCAACACCCCAGGCAGTTGCACAATTTCGTTTTGGGCGATGATCGACCCCACGGCTCCGATTGGTGCAGCCATCACCAACACCATCGAAAACGGTGGGGTGTGTACCAGTGGCAGCACCCTGTGTAACGGTGCGCCTTCTAATGGGGCTTCGAGCACCACAGCCAAAGTGTTGGGCATCACCAAGGCATTTAGCCCTGCGGGTCCCTTGTCTGAAGGCTCGGTCAGCCGCATGACGATTACGCTGAATAATAAATCGGTGAACCCGATTACCGGCGCGTCCATCACCGACCCCATGCCCACCAATACCAGTGGTGTGCCACTCCAAATTGCCAGCCCTGCCAATGCCGCCAGTACCTGTGGGGGCACGATTGCCGCCGCAGCTGGCAGCACCTCTTTGGGCTTGAACGGGGGGGTGATTCCTGCCCGTGCCGGTGGCGGCACAGGAGCCGATGGGTCGTGCCAAGTACAAGTCGATGTCGTGGGCGCGGCAGGGACGTATAACAACGTTGCCACTGCCGACGGCACCGAAACGCTGGCGAACGGCAACACCCGCTTGATTAGCACCGCTTATGGTGGCGCAATGAGTGCCACGGCTACCCTGACCTATACCG
>CALMOJ010000222.1 GCA_937871815.1 uncultured Neisseriales bacterium | reverse complement strand
CCTAGATGCGCTGATTGCCCGCTACGACTTGCCTTGCACCGCCCGTCACCGTGCTTTGGGCGATGCCGAAGTGCTGCATCACTTTTGGCAAGCCTTGCTGACCCACCACGGCGAAGCCGCCCTGCTGGCGGCAGTCAATGCCTTGGTGTCGCCTGCCGCCAAACCGCCTGCCGAGGCCTGCGTGGTTCCGCCCTCCCGCTGCGGCTATCTCCCGCAGAAAAAACCCAATAAAAAACCCCGTGCAGCCCAAAAAGCCGAACGGGGTGGGGATGACCCGCCATCGCTATGAAGTAGGTTCAGTTAAGAACCTATTCACAGCCTGCGAGACTTAGGTGATCCTGCATTGAAATGCACAAAAATAGGCGTGTTGATTTAAGTTCAACGCCGCTTTTTTTGCGAATTTCGCCTTGGCTGACCCTTCGTTGAAATTCGCAAAAAAAGCGCAATCGCTGCGGTCTTGGTTTTTATTCCCCTCTACTGGTAGGGGGCGACGGCAAGGCCGGACGGGGGGGGTGCTGGCGAGGCTGCTAGGGCTAAAACTAAACCCAAAGACAAGCACCTTCCATCCCTGCGGGGCACCCCTCCACGGGAGGGGAGTAATAGCCAAGCCTAGCTGCGGCGTGCGTCACCAGCAGCGAGGCATCACGGCCAGTCTCGCCACGGCGTAGGTTGGTGCCGCGCGGTGGCTATGGCAGCGAATCAGAGCCTGCCCCCTACCGCCAAGCGGTGGCTTGCCCTGATTTATACCCGACCCAGCCCCACCCCTTCCCCTTCTGGCGCACCAAAGCACGAACGGCAGGGGGCGTGGGCGGTAAAAAACACCCCCACATCGGGGTAACGCAGCGGGTAGCGCAGCTCGTGCCGAATCCGCTGGTTGCTGACCCGTCGAGACTCCCGCAAAAACGACCACAGCGCGGGGCTGACCACCTGCTGAAGCGCGGCGCGGGGCAAACGGGGCAAGGGCGGCAGATGGGCAAACGCCGCCACGCATTCCAGCCACGTACCGGTGGGCAGGGGGAAGTTGTCACAGGCGTTAAACACCCGAATCCCCCCTTGATACCGTGCCAACGCAGCGACGATCAGCCCCGCCAAATCATCGGCGTGGATGTGGTTGCCGTAGTTGTCTTCGTCTGCCTGCAATACGGGGGAGCCACTCATCACCCGCTCTACCGGCAGGCGGTCGATGGCATAAATGCCAGGGACGCGCAAAATCGACAGCGACACCCCGCCCGATTGCGCCGCCCGCCGCCATTGGCGTTCAGCATCAAGCCGCCGTTTGCCGCGAGGGCTGTCTGGTGCAGGGGTGCGCGTTTCATCCACCCACGCGCCGCCACAGTCACCGTAAACCCCCGTCGTGCTGATGTAAACAAGGTGCTGTGGTAACATCGACCGCCGTTTTAGGGCGGCAATCAAGTGCGCCACACGCGGGTCGCGCTCGCCCTGTGCCGGTGGCGGCGCGGTGTAAAGCAGCCGCGAAGCCAGCCCCGCCAAACGTGTCAGCGTGGCGGGTTGGTCGAGGTCGGCATACACCGGTATCGCCCCCGCCGCCCGCAAGGCAGCGGCTTGGGCAGGGTCACGGTAGGTGGCTAAGACGCGATAGCGTTCAATTAAGCTGGGTAAGGCACGACGCGCAACGTTGCCGCACCCGACAATCAATAGACTGGGTTTCATCCGCCGTATTGTAACGGGTGGATGCAGGGAAAAAACAGATGACGTGTCAGGTTCAGATTCAACCAAGTGGTCAACACTTTGCCGTGGAAGCCGGCGAGACGATTTTAGAAGCCGGCCTGCGCCAAGGCGTGACCTTGCCGTATAGCTGCAAAAACGGCGCGTGCGGCGCGTGCAAAGGCAAAGTCCTTTCCGGCGAAGTGACGCACCGCGCCTATCAGCCCCAAGCCCTTAGCGCGGCAGAAGCCGCCGAAGGCATGGCCTTGCTGTGCTGCGCCGAAGCTCAAACCGACCTCAGTGTGGCGGTGCGGGTAGTAGATGCCGTGGGCGATATTCCGGTTAAAACCCTGCCATGCCGTGTCGAAAAGCTGGAAAAAATCCACGATGTGGCGGTGCTCAGCCTCAAAATCCCCGTCACTGAACGTCTGCAATTTTTGGCGGGGCAATACATTGATATTTTGATGAAAGAGGGCAAACACCGGAGCTTCTCCCTTGCCAACGCCCCGTACGCCGATGGCCTGCTCGAACTGCATATCCGCCATATGCCCGGCGGCACCTTCTCTGACCATGTATTTAACACCCTCAAAGAAAAAGACCTCCTACGGTTTAGAGGCCCACTCGGGTCGTTCTTTCTGCGAGAAGAGGGCGACGCGCCGATGCTGTTTATCGCCAGCGGCACCGGTTTTGCGCCGGTCAAAGCCATGGTTGAGCAGCTCTTGCACAGCGGCTGTTCACGCAAGATGGTGCTGTACTGGGGCGCACGCACCCGCGATGACCTCTACCTCAACGCCCTGCCCGAAGGCTGGCAAGCCGCGCATCCGCAGTTTAGCTATGTGCCGGTCTTGTCCGAGCCCCTCGCCAGCGATAACTGGACAGGGCGCACCGGCTTGGTTCACGAAGCGGTGCTGGCTGACCACGCCGATTTGGCCGACTGGCAGGTGTATGCCTGCGGCGCACCGGTAATGGTCGAAGCCGCCCACACCCACTTTACCGGTCAGCGTAATTTGCCGAAGGACGCGTTCTTCTCGGATGCGTTTTGGCTTTCGACCGAGGCGACCCCTGCTGCCCCTGCGGCACCGGCGGCAAACTAAGCCATGCCAAGCGGGGGGGAATCTACCCCCCCCGCTGTGACCGCCCGCTTTGCCCCCGCCAAACAGTTTGCGATAATTCGCCTCGACCTTGCTGCCCCTCATGGCAGCTATTTTTTTGCATAGATAGAGAAAGCACCCTCATGGAAAACACGCCCCCACTCGACCCCGCCATCACCGCTGCAATGGACATTATTCGCCGTGGGGCGGATGAGGTGCTGATTGAGGCGGAGCTGATTGCCAAGCTCAAGCAAAACCGGCCGTTGAATATCAAAGCGGGCTTTGACCCCACCGCACCCGACTTGCACCTTGGGCATACCGTGGTGCTGAACAAAATGCGCCAGCTCCAAGACATGGGGCATCGCATCCAGTTTTTGATTGGTGACTTTACCGGCATGATTGGTGACCCCACCGGCAAAAACGCCACCCGCCCGCCGCTGACCCGCGAGCAAGTCGAAGCCAATGCCAAAAGCTATGCCGAGCAGGTGTTTAAGATTCTCGACCCCGCCAAAACCGAGATTTGCTTTAACTCCACATGGCTGAACGCGCTGGGCGCAGACGGCATGTTGAAGCTGGCAGCCAGCATTACCGTGGCACGGATGCTAGAGCGCGACGACTTCAAAAAGCGGTTCGCCAATAACCAGCCGATTGCGGTACACGAGTTTATGTATCCGCTGATGCAGGGTTATGACTCGGTGGCGATGGAAACCGATATTGAGCTGGGCGGCACCGACCAAAAGTTCAACCTGCTGATGGGGCGGATGCTGCAAGAACAGCACGGGCAAAAGCCGCAGTGCGTCATCATGATGCCGCTGCTAGAGGGCTTGGATGGCGTAAACAAAATGTCGAAGTCGTTGGGCAACTATATCGGGATTGCCGAGCCCGCCAACGACATCTTCGGCAAGGTCATGAGCATCTCCGATACGCTGATGTGGCGGTATTTTGAGCTGCTCTCTTTGCGCCCACTGGCCGAGATTGCCCAGCTGAAACAAGAAGCAGAAGCCGGTGCCAACCCCCGCAATATCAAGGTGCAATTGGCACAAGAGCTGGTGGCACGCTTCCATTCTCAAGCCGCCGCCGAAGCTGCGCTGGCTGATTTTGAGGCGCGGTTTAAGCAAAACGCCCTCCCCGACGACATGCCCGAATTGACCTTGACCGCCGGTGCGGCGGGTCTGGCCATTGGGCAAGTGCTGAAAGAAGCGGGGCTGGTGGCTTCGACCTCTGAAGCGATGCGGATGATAGACGGCGGCGGGGTAAAAGCCGATGGCGAAAAAGTCACCGACAAAAAGCAGGTTCTGCTGGCGGGCTGCACAGTGGTGCTGCAGGTCGGCAAGCGGAAGTTTGCACGGGTGATGCTGGACTAAGGCCCCAACCACTGCACCCAAAAAAGCGCGAGCACCGTAAGGGTGTCGCGCTTTTTGTGAGGCGTTTCAGAGGCTCTCAGCCTCGGGCTAAACCCCGAGGCTTCCCGCGCAATTGGCGATTCCCACTGCTATCAATCTTTGCGCTTTATGACCGTGGGCAGGGCTGCATTGGATATAGCGTTGCTTACGCACGAGACCGCGTAGATTGGCCGTGTCGCAAAGCTTCGGCACAAAAAGCACCACACACCATACCCGCTTAATCATCCCCTAATCAAACACTGTCCGTGCCCCATCAATACGGGCAGAGAAATACCCCGTACTCAGGGTTTCGACCTTAATCACGCTATTGGTACGCGGCGCGTGGATAAATTTACCGTCACCGATATAAATCCCCATATGCGAAAATGGCCTGTCCATGGTGTTAAAAAACACCATATCCCCTGCCCGCATTTTGCTAACCGGCACACTGCGCGTAGTTTCAGCGATTTGTTTGGCGTTGTGGGGCAACGTGACTTTTAGCGCGTTTTTGTAGATAAACGCTGCCATGCCGCTGCAATCCAGCCCTGCTTCGGGGTTGCTGCCGCCAAATTTATAGCCGACATCCAGCAAGCCCAAGGCATACATCACCACCTCGCGGCCATCGCCCTCGGCTTGGATGTTATTCAAGCTTTTGCGGTTGCCCACAGCGGCAGTGCGGGTGGTTGGGGGCTTGCTGGCGGTGGACTTGCTGCGCTTGGGCGGCGGTGACGAGGACGAACAGGCGGCCACCGCCAACCCGAGTCCCAGCACCGCCATCCAGCGGGCAAACCACCAGCACACACGCACCGTTAACCGGCCTGCTTGGCTTCTAGGGCTTCCCAGCGTGCCAGTTTGTCCAGTAACAGCGTATCGATTTCGTCCACACGGCGTTGCCATTCGAGTGCCTGCTTAGGGTCGTTGCGATAAATAGCGGGGTCTTGCAAAGCCTCGGCCAGCGCGACCTGCTCCACCTCGAGTTCGGCGATTTGGTCGGGCAATTGCGTCAGCTCGCGTGTTTCGTTGTAGCTCAATTTTTCGCGGCGGGCAGCGGGGCGGGCTTCGGCGGCTTTGTCCACCTTGGGCGCGGGCATTGGTACGGCTGCCACGGCCACCGCAGCGGGTTCCGCATTGAGCTCGGCCATGCGGGCTTTGGCGGCAATCCAGTCGGCGTAACCCCCTGGCGATTCCATCAGCTTGCCGTCGCCTTCAAAGGCAATCACTTGTGTGACCACGTTATCAAGGAAGGTTCGGTCGTGGCTGACTAAAAACACGGTGCCGGTGTAGTCGGTCAGCAGTTGCTCCAGTAGCTCTAGGGTGTCGATGTCCAAATCATTGGTCGGTTCATCCAGTACCAGCACGTTGGCGGGCTGGGTAAACAGCTTGGCCAGCAACAGGCGGTTGCGTTCGCCGCCGGAGAGGGACTTGACCGGACTTTTTGCCCGCGCAGGGGAGAACAAGAAGTCCTCTAGGTAGCTCATGACGTGCTTTTTTTGCCCGCCAATTTCGATAAAGTCACGCCCATCGCCAATCACATCAACAATCGCCATTTCCTCATCCAGCTGGGTGCGGAATTGGTCAAAGTACGCAATTTCTAGCTTGGTGCCTTGCGAGACGATGCCGCTATCCGGCTGAATATCGCCCAAAATCAGTTTCAGCAGCGTGGTTTTACCCGCGCCATTCGGCCCCACCAAACCAATTTTGTCGCCCCGAATTAAACGGGTGGTGAAGTCCCGAATCAGGGTCTTGCCTTCGTAGCCCTTGCTGACGTGTTCCAGCTCGGCCACCAGCTTGCCGGAGCGTTCGCCGGCATCGACATTAAAGTTGACCTTGCCCACCCGTTCACGGCGTGCTGCACGGTCACGACGGAGCTGCTCTAAACGCCGCACACGGCCTTCGTTGCGGGTGCGGCGGGCTTCTACGCCTTTGCGAATCCAGACTTCTTCTTGCGCCCAGAACTTGTCGAATTTGCGGTTTTGTACGGACTCTGCCGCCAGCTCATCGGCCTTGCGGGTTTGGTAGGCGGTAAAGCTGCCTGGGTAGCTGCGTAGCAAGCCACGGTCCAGTTCCACAATGCGGGTCGCCACATTGTCCAAAAAGCGGCGGTCGTGGGTAATCAGCAGCACACTGCCGCTGAAGCTTTTGAGCATCCCTTCTAGCCACTCAATCGCACTGATGTCGAGGTGGTTGGTCGGCTCATCCAGCAGCAGAATATCGGGCTTGGCAACCAACGCACGCGCCAAGGCCACGCGCTTTTTCCAGCCGCCAGAGAGTTCGCCGATGGTGGTGGTTTCGGGCAAGCCAAGGTGCGAGAGGGTGGTTTGAATCAGCGACTCAAACTGCCAACCGTTGTGGGCATCAAGGCCGGTTTGGGCGGTTTGCATCAAGGCCAGTGCGGCATCGTGGTCGGCATCGGGCAGCGACAACAAAGCCACGGCGTGGTGGTAGTCAGACAGCAGCTGTTTAAGCTCGCCCAGCCCTTCGGCCACCACATCAAACACCGTGGCGGTGAGGTCGAGCACCGGCTCTTGCGGCACATAGGCCAGCTTAGCCCCGTTCTGAAACAAGATGCGCCCGTCGTCGAGCTTAATCTCGCCCGCCACGGCTTTGAGTAGGGACGATTTGCCCGCGCCGTTGCGCCCAATCAGCCCCACCCGCTCTCCGGGTTCAAGGGCAAAATCGACATCATCCAACAGGGGGACGTGACCAAAGGCCAGTCCGGCTTTTTCGACAGTAATCAGCGGCATCATGTTCTCTCAGCAAGCAATGGCGGCGATTGTAGCAGGGAGCCGCCCCCCTTACCGGCAGAGTGATAATGTCGCTGTGTTGGTGGTAAATTTTTGCATAAATAAGCTGATATGGAATCAAACAAAAGATTTTTTTACCGCTTTTGGCTATACGATAATCAATCGCTTTCTTGTTTTTTTTGCCGCACTACAAAAAAAAATTACTGGACTTTTTCCATAACCCAACCAAAACAAAGGATGTTTTAGGCTAACCTACTGCTTTTTATTCACTTTTTTGTGTCGTCCACATCTTCTGTGGATAACTGTGTGGATAAATTGATGGCGAGTGCGCAAACCGCCCGCTACACAAGGCTTTTTTCTAGATTGCCCATTTGCTGGGCAGTGGTATTGAACCCATAAAAAACAAGCAGTTATCTTATTTTTAGACTTTGCCCATACCAGCACTTGACAGATTTATTTCACAGTAAACAGGGTGTGGATGACTTGACAAAACACACAGTAACCACGCGGCTATTTTTGCCCGATGCCTAAAAAAATGAGCAGGCGCGGTACGAGGGTCTCCCTTATTTAAAACCAAGGCACCGTCGTGGCATCTAGGCACACAGACTTGGCCTGCCATACATTGACATCCCCCCAGCCTGCAGGTGGGGGATTCCTACGGCGGTCAGCTAAAGGCTAACGCGCTTCGGCGGGTTCTTGCTTCACCGAGCGGCCTCACTGCGCCAGCTCTCCGCAAGCTAACAAGCGGTGTCTCCGCGCTAAGAACCTGTTTATAAGCTGCGCTATTTGCTGTAAATACGCCGCCAGACGTAGGTCGGGTTTTAACCCGACAAAGCATCGGGATAAATCCCGACCGACACAGAGGCTTCGGGGTATTTCAACGCAGGATCACCCGAGTCTCGCAGACTTTGAGAAGCCGTTTACGCACTGCGATGCTCGGGTGAGTCTGCGTTGAACTGTTTGAACAAATGCGTATAGCGCCAGTCCCAACGGTGCTTTTTCAGTGCGTTTTGCCTTGGCACCCCCTTCGCTCGCGAGTACGTGAACCGCTTCTACGCCAAACGCTTGTGCAGTGCAGTCAAATCAGCAAGAATTAACAGGTTTTTCACCTATTTTTTTGGCATAACATAATCATGGCAACGCTTTTGCACTGCAGCACACACACAGGACGATGGCGAGGCTGACCGCTCCCCTCGCTGCTACGCCCTATTTTTGTGATTTTTTGGAGCTGCCATGCTATCCCAAGCCGAATTTAACGCCCTCGCTGAGCAGGGCTATAACCGCATTCCCCTCACTCTCCCGCTGTTTGCTGACCTCGACACCCCATTGTCGGTGTACCTCAAGCTGGCCAACCAGCCCTATAGCTATTTCCTTGAATCTGTTGTCGGCGGCGAACGCTTTGGCCGTTACTCGTTTGTCGGGCTGCCCGCCGCAACACGGCTACGGGTGTCGGGCTTGCGGGTGCAAGTCGAACACGGCGACCGCGTGGTGGAAACCCACGAAGGTGACCCGCTGGGCTTTATCGAAGCTTTCCAAGCCCGTTTCCGCAGCCCACCCCAGCACGGTTTGCCGCGCTTTAGTGGCGGCTTGGTCGGGTATTTTGGCTACGAAACGGTTCGGCTAATTGAGAAAAAATTGGCCGCGCGGCCCGCCAAGCCTGACCCCATTGGCACCCCCGATATTCTGCTCATGCTGTCAGAAGAGCTGGCGGTGATGGATAACCTTTCCGGCAAGCTTTACCTGATTGTGTACGCCGACCCCGCCGTGCCCAACGCATGGCAAAAAGCGCAAACGCGCCTCGAACAGCTCCGGCAGAAGCTACGCCAGCCCGCGCCGCTGCCTTTGCAGTTGGCCAGCAGCCCGACCACGCCGGTGTCTGCTTTTGGCGAAGCCCCGTTTAAAGCGGCGGTAGAACGCGCCAAAGACTACATCCTAGAAGGCGACATCATGCAGGTGGTGTTGAGCCAGCGCATGGCCATGCCGTTTACCGATTCGCCGCTGTCGCTGTACCGCGCCCTGCGTAGCCTCAACCCCTCGCCCTATATGTTTTTCTACCACTTTGATGATTTCCATGTGGTGGGGGCCTCCCCTGAAATTTTGGTGCGCCAAGAAGACCGTACGGTGACGGTGCGCCCCATTGCCGGTACGCGCCCGCGCGGCGCAACCCGCGAGGCAGATGAAGCCTTGGCCGCCGAGCTGCTGGCCGACCCCAAGGAAATCGCCGAGCATGTGATGTTGATGGACTTGGGGCGCAACGATGTGGGGCGCGTAGCCGACACCGGCACCGTGTGCGTGACCGACAAAATGGTGATTGAGCGGTATTCGCATGTGATGCACATTGTGTCGAGTGTCGAAGGGCAGCTTAAAGCGGGGATGAGCAATCTGGACGTGCTCAAAGCGACCTTCCCTGCGGGCACGCTGTCGGGTGCCCCCAAAGTCCGCGCCATGGAAATCATCGACGAAATGGAAGCCACGCGGCGCGGGGTGTATGGCGGCGCAGTGGGCTATTTGGGCTTTAATGGCGACATGGATTTGGCCATCGCGATTCGTACCGCTGTGGTCAAAGAGGGTGTGCTGCATGTGCAAGCAGGGGCAGGCATTGTGGCCGACTCGCAGCCCGATGCCGAATGGCAAGAAACCCAAAACAAAGCCCGCGCCGTGATTCGTGCGGCAGAGCTGGTGCAGGCGGGGTTGGATGGCTAAGAAGCTGTTTACGTTCTAGCGAACGCTGCGTCAACTAAAACAAAATGCCCCGAAACACGGCGACTGGAACGCCCCCAGATGCCTGTTGCGGGGCATTTTACCCAGCGTACGGAAAGCTCCGTCCTTTAGTGCGGGGATGAATAGCAGGACGGCGTAAGCCGTCTTTTCGCGGCACTTAATGCGGGTTTGCTGCTGCGCAATGGTTTGCCGAATCGCCGCAATCGGTGTGCCGCTACAAAGGCATAATGGCTGTTATGGAACGTCTTCAAGCTTTTAGATTCGAGCTACAGCCCAACGGCCAGCAGCAGCGCACGAAGCGCCGCTTCGCGGGGTCGTGCCGCTTCGTGTTTTTGAGCAACGCGCTGACTTCCCACGCTTCAAGAAAAAGGGCATGAGCGACAGCTTTCGCTATCCGCAAGGCTGCAAGCTTGACCAAGGCAATGGGCGTATTTTTCTGCCCAAGCTGGGCTGGCTGCGTTATCGCCATAGCCGTAACGTGTTGGGTGATATTTGCAACGTCACAGTCAGCCAATCCGGCGGCAAGTGGTTTGCGTCGATTCAAACCCGCCGCGAAGTGGTAGCAGAACAGCCCTCTGGCGGCATCGTGGGGCTGGATATGGGCATTGCCCGCTTCGTCACCCTTAGCGATGGTTCGTATCTCGACCCGCTCAATAGCTTTAAAAAACACCAGCAGCGGCTGAAACGCTATCAACGCCTTCAGCCAAAACTGGAAAAAGGCGAAAGCCAAAGTTACACAGATTCACATCAAAATCGGCGATGCCCGCAAGGATTACCTGCACAAAGCTTTTCACGCCATCAGCC
>CALMOJ010000221.1 GCA_937871815.1 uncultured Neisseriales bacterium | reverse complement strand
AGGCCAAGAAATGTGCTGATGGTGTGAAACTGATGTTTGCTAATTGCCATGCTTGCCCAAAGTCCACGTCGTATCGGTGCATCCGGTCATTTTATAATACGACATACCCCTTTGAATGGTGGCAAAAAAGCACGTCCAACACGCAGTGAGTTGCGGAGTAATGGCATCGGTCATGTGGTGAGCCTCTATCGTTCTGTTTGAAGTCTTTTCGCTTGGCAAGGCAGTCCCCTCACCCACACAGCCCCAACGCCACCCGCTTCAGGGCGTGCCACGGGTCGGCGGCTTCCGCACCTTTGATGGCGCGGTCAATTTGGCTAATGGCGGCCAAAGCCTCGGCCAAGCGGCGCAGCGATAAGCGCGGCAAAGCGTGCTCCACCAGCCGTTGCCGCACCCCCCACACGCGGTTTTCTCGCATCAGTTGGGTCAGCGGACGACCCTCGCGCTGCCCCTGCCGAATCCGGATCAAGCCGCGCAGCTCGTCTGCCAGCCGCCACGCCACCAATACTGGCGTTTCCCCTTCGGCGGCCAAGCCCTCAATCATCCGCGCCGTCCGCCCCACATCCCCCGCCAGCCACGCTTCAGAGAGCTGGAACACATCAAACCGCGCCACATTGGCCACCTCGGCTTGCAGGTCGGCAAGGGTCAGGGTGATGCCCTGCGGGTGGAGCAAGGTGAGTTTGTCGATTTCTTGCCGTGCGGCCAGCAAATTGCCTTCGACCCGCTCGGCAAAAAAGGTCAGCGCGTCCGCCGTCAGCCGCTGGTTTTGCTGTGCCAGCCGCTGCTCAATCCACGCAGGCAGAGCGGCGCGTTCAATGGCATGGGCGGCCAACACCACGCCCGCTGCCGCCAGCCCCTCAAACCACTTGCTGGCCAACTGGGTGCGGTCGAGCTTGGGCAGCAGCACCAAGGTCAGGGTGTCGGGGGGCAGGTGGGTGGCAAAGTGCAGCAAAGCCTGTGCGCCCTCGGTGCCGGGCTTGCCGGTGGGCAGGCGGATTTCCAGCAGCTTACGGCTGGCAAACAGCGAGACGCTCATGGCGGCTTCGCGCAGCTGTGACCAGTCAAAGCTTTGCCCCTCTACGGTCAACACCTCGCGCTCTTCTACCCCATCCGCCCGTGCGGCTTGGCGGATGGCATCGGCGGCTTCGAGGGTCAGCAGCATTTCTTCGCCATGAATCACATACAGCGGCGCGAGCCCTTCTTTCAGGCGGCGGGGGAGGTCTTCAAGGCGGCAGGCGGGCATCGCAATATCCAAGGGGGAACGGTGGCAGAAAAAGAAGAGGCGGCAGCGGGCAGTGGCGCGGCGAAGCAGGTTAAGTCCGCCTTGGCGGGGCGGTGGGGGGGCGACGGGGGGCATGTTCCGCAGCGAAGCGGTAGGCCTCCCGCTGCGGGGTCGGCGTAAAGCCCGTGCCGGAGAACCGCGCTGCCGTTATTTTCCTCCGCCGGAGGGGGGCGGCGGCAACGCCGGACGGGGTGGTGGCTGGCGAGGCCGCCAGAGTCAAAACCCAAATCCAACCACCCCGCCTCACGGGGCACCCCTCCTTCGGTGGGGAATAAAAGCCAACCCCAGCAGCCACCCGCGGCAGGGTTTCAGTCCGACCAAGTCGCTGCGTTTAAAAAGACTTTGAATACGCCGCCAGACGTAGGTCGGGTTTTAACCCGACAAAGCATCGGGATAAATCCCAACCTACACAGGGGCTTCGGGGTGTTTCCCTGCGCGGTAAACAGGTTCTAAGGCGCGGCGGCTGGCGTGGCAGCCGCAGGCTTCAGTACCGACAAACGGCGCACAATTTGGCCAGCGGCATCCTGCTGCATGTCGCGGTAAAGGAGCTGCTCTTCTTGCTCTTTGCCCAGCACTTGGTTGTTCACATAGCTGAGTTCACGCCGCGCCAAAATGGTCATCGGGTTGCCATAGGCTTCGCCGCGCACGGTCAGGCGGGCGGTGGCGCGGTAGCTGAGTTCGTAATCGTTGACCTTACCGCTGCGGTTAATGGTCAGCACTTCTTTGCTGCTGCGTTCCTCGGTGACGGTCAAAATGGCATCGGCTTCGCCTGCGGTGGGGCTGAGGGTGACATCGGGCCGAAAGCGGAATTGCTGCACCAAGGCAGGGTGAATTTGGGACTGTGGGCTGGCCAGATACAGCTTGGTAAACGGCAGCGGTTTAAGCGTGCCTTCTGTGCCGCGCAGGTGAAAGCCACAGCCGGTAAGCACCGTCGCCAAGACGAGGCCGGCGAGGAGGGGGCGTTGAGACATGCTGATTCCTTGACTTGAGGAGAGGGGCGGCGACCCATCAAAAAAGGGGGCGCGTCGCCCCCCTTCTTGCCGCCGTGTTAAACCACAATATTCACCAAACGCCCAGGCACAACCACCACCTTTTTCGGGGCGGCACCGGCCATAAACTTCTGTACCGTTTCATGGGCAAGGGCGGCGGCTTCGATGCTGGCGCGGTCTGCGTCTTTGGCCATCACAATGCTGCCGCGCAGCTTGCCATTGACCTGCACCATCAGCTCGATTTCGTCTTGCACCAACGCGCTGGCATCGACGCTAGGCCAAGATTGCGCGGTCAACACCGTGTTGGGACGCAGCGCCGTCCACAGGGCTTCGCCGATGTGCGGCACGATAGGAGACAGCAACATCACGGCGGCTTCGAGGGTTTCTTGCGCCACGGCACGCCCGCTGTCATCGCTAACCCCCGACTTGTCCAGCGTGTTCAGCAGCTCCATCACGGCGGCAATCGCGGTGTTGAACTGTTGGCGCACGCCGTAATCGTCGCTGACCTTTTGGATGGTGCTGTGCAGCTTAAAGCGCAGGGCTTTTTCTGCGGCGTTGAGGGCACCGTCGGTATAGGGCGCGACCACGCCCGCCGAAACATGCTCAAACACGGCTTTCCACAGCCGTTTCAAGAAGCGATACGCACCTTCCACACCGGCATCCGACCACTCTAGGCTTTGGCTCGGTGGGGCGGCAAACATCATAAACAGGCGGGCGGTATCGGCACCGTACTGCTCAATCAGCGATTGCGGGTCCACACCGTTGTTTTTGGATTTGGACATTTTTTCTGTGCCGCCAATCACCACGGGCAGCCCATCGCTGCGCAGCACGGCTTGGACAATCCGCCCCTTGCTGTCGCGTTCCATCTCGACATCGGCAGGGTTAATCCAGTCTTTTTTGCCGTCGGGCAGGGCGCGGTAGAAGGTATCGGCAATCACCATGCCTTGGGTCAGCAAGCGTTGGAATGGCTCGGCGTTGGTCAGCAAGCCTTCGTCCCGCATCAGCTTGTTAAAGAAGCGGGCATACAGCAGGTGCAAGATGGCGTGTTCAATCCCGCCCACATACTGGTCAACGTTCATCCAGTAATGGGCGCGTTCATCGACCATGCCGGTGGTGCAATCGGGGCTGGCGTAGCGGGCAAAGTACCAGCTCGATTCGACGAAGGTATCCATCGTGTCGGTTTCGCGCCGTGCGGCTTTGCCACAGCAAGGGCAGGTGGTTTCGTAGAAAGACGGCATCTTGGCCAGCGGCGAGCCTGCACCGTCGGGAATCACGTCTTCTGGCAACACCACCGGTAGTTGGTCATCCGGCACCGGCACGTCGCCACAGTCGGCGCAGTGGACAATCGGAATCGGGCAACCCCAGTAGCGTTGGCGGCTAATGCCCCAATCCCGCAGCCGGTAGCGGGTTTGTTTTTCGCCCGCGTGCTGGGCGGCGAGGTCGGCCACGATGGCCTCAAACGCGGCAGTAAAGCCCAAGCCGTCGTATTTGCCGGTATGGACGGTCACGGTGCTGCCTTCGTCTTTGAGGGCGTACCAATCGTGCCAGACGGTGGCATCAAAGGCGGGCAGGTCGGTGGCCGTGGCGGCAATCACCTGTTGAATCGGCAGGCTGTATTTGTTGGCAAAGGCAAAATCGCGTTCGTCGTGGGCGGGAACGGCCATCACTGCGCCTTCGCCGTAGCCCATCAAAACGTAGTTGGCGACCCACACCGGTAGTTTTTTACCGGTCAGCGGGTGGATAACGAACAGGCCGGTGTCCACGCCTTTCTTTTCCATGGTCGCCATGTCGGCTTCGGCCACCGAGCCCGATTTGCATTCGGCGATAAACGCGGTCAGTTCGGGGCGGTCAGCGGCGGCTTGGGTGGCCAGTGGGTGTTCGGCAGCCACGGCAACGTAGGTCGCGCCCATCAGGGTGTCGGGGCGGGTGGTGTAAACCTTCAGGCTGCCGGTATGGCCGATGCTGTCGGTGTCGTAAGCAAAGGTAATGTCTGCGCCTTCGCTTTTGCCTATCCAGTTGCGCTGCATGGTGGCGACTTGGGGCGGCCAGTCTAGCGCGTCCAAATCCGCCAGCAGCTCGTCGGCGTAGGCGGTGATTTTGAAGTAATACATCGGGATTTCGCGCTTTTCAATCAGCGCACCCGACCGCCAACCACGGCCATCAATGACTTGCTCGTTGGCCAGCACGGTTTGGTCCACGGGGTCCCAGTTCACCACGCCGCTTTTTTTGTAAATCAGCCCTTTTTGGAACAGGCGGGTAAACAGCCATTGTTCCCAGCGGTAGTAATCGGGCTTGCAGGTGGTGACTTCACGCGACCAATCAATCGCAAACCCCAGACTTTTGAGCTGGGTTTTCATATAGGCGATGTTGTCGTAGGTCCACGCGGCAGGGGCGACGTTGTGTTTCATCGCGGCGTTTTCGGCGGGCATCCCAAAGGCATCCCAGCCCATCGGTTGCAGGACATTAAAGCCGTTGAGGGCTTTGTAGCGCGAGAGGACATCGCCAATGGTGTAATTGCGGACGTGCCCCATGTGCAGCTTGCCAGAGGGGTAGGGGAACATCGACAGGCAATAGAATTTAGGGCGGCGGGGGTCTTCCACGGCCTTGAACACCTGTTCGGTGTCCCAGCGGGTTTGGGCGGCGGATTCGATGTCGCGGGGGGTGTAGTGTTCGAGCATGGCAGCAATCACGGGGGGTCAGGAATAATGGCGTGATTATATCGGGCAGTGCCCCGCTGCGGGGATTCGGTGGGGGGCATTGAACGTGTTCAAAGCCTCAATAGCACAGGGGTTGCCAAGGCGAGCTAAACCCAAAAAGCGGCGTTGCCACGCGGTCAGCGGCGGTAAACCTCCTTTAAATACAAGCGTGGCGGCTGACTGTCGGGGTGCTGTCGTGGTCGCCGGGGGCGGGCTGTGGCACAGTTTAGCCCTGACGATTCACCACAGGAGCCCCCCATGCTGATTCAAAAATTGCGCCTAAAACAGGGCTGGTCACAGCAGCAATTGGCCGAAGCCAGCGGCTTGAGCACCCGCACCATTCAGCGCATCGAAGCAGGACACCCCGCCAGTGTCGAAACGCTGAAGTCGATTGCCGCCGTGTTTGAAGTCGATTTCGCCAGCCTCAGCCCCACCCCACCGGAGTCCCCGACCATGTCTGTCTCACCCACCGCCCGCACCGCCGAACAACAAGAAGCCGAGGCGTTTAAACAAGTGCGTACCCTGCGCCGGTTTTATCTGCACCTGTTTAAGTACCTCGCGGTGACGCTGGTGCTGCTGGCCGTTCACCTGCTGACCACGCCCCCTAAAATGTGGGTGTTCTGGGTGATTGGCGGCTGGGGGCTGGGGGTGGTGCTGCACGCGGTGCGGGTGTTTAGTCCACGGACTTGGCTGGGGGCGCAGTGGGAACGTGAGCAGGTGGAAAAACGGCTGGGTCGTCCGCTGTAACGGCCGTGACCGCGCTAACCGCCAGTGGCGGCGTGCCGCAGCGATAGGCACTGGGCCGCGCCCCCGTCCACTTTTTAAACGCACGGTGAAACGCGCTGCTTTCGGCAAAGCCCAGCGTGTGGGCAATCTCCCCCAAGCTAGAGGCGGTGTCGCACAGCAGGCTAATCGCCCAATCGCGGCGCAGGTCTTCCATGATGACGCGGTAAGACTGGCCTTCTTCGTCTAGCCGCCGGCGGAGGGTGGCGGTCGAGGTGTGGAACTGCTGGGCAAGGGTGGCGAAGTCCGGCCAGTGGGCGGGGGAAATCTCGCGCAGATGTCGCCGGATTTTGGCCGATAGGCTGGTGCTGTTTTTGTATTTCACCAAGAAATTGGCCGGTGCGCAGCGCAAAAAAGCCTTCATGCTTTTTTCGTCTTGAATCAGTGGCAGGGACAAATACGCGGCGGCAAAGGTCAGCCCAGAATGCGCTTGGTTAAAGTGCAATTGCGGCGAAAACAGCGCCCGCCACTCGTCGCTAAAAGATGGCTCAGTACAGCGAAAATCCGCCCGCAACAGCGGCACGCGGCGACCAATCAACCAGCACGCCAAGCCGTGCAGCATGATTAAAAACGTGCCATAGGCAAAAGCCCGCTTCGGGGGCGCGGTGTTGTCGGCCTGCCCTGCGGTTTTGTCGGCCACGCGTAGATGAACCACCTCGCCGTCCCGCACCAATTCCCCCGCCATATCATCCAACACCACCCGCAAAAACCGCAGGGCACGGCGCAAAGCCCGCTCCAAGGTGTCGCTGTGCAGAATGGCGTGGCACAGCAGGGTAAAGCTGCCGGTCTTCATCCGGCGGGTATCCATCCCAAAAAACTCGTCGTCTAGGGTCTGGGCAATCAGATGCCAAAGCTGGCCGTAATGGGTCGAGGACACCCGCGCCTGCGGCACCGCCAGCAAGGTCGGCGAAATACCGGCTTGCAGCAGCAGCGCGTCTGGGGACAGCCCTCGGTCGCGCACGCACGCCAACGCCTCTTGCACAAAGCAGATGGAAATCGTGCCTTTCTCGGTTTTTGCTGCCATGCCCATGCTCATACCGTGCCGCCTGCTGATGAATCCGTGCAAATTTTAACACTCAAGTTGAGCGATTCCGGCATAGGGCTTCTGCGGGGCTCTCCCCTAGAGTGGCTGGTTTAGGCTGCGGCGGTAAGAACCTATTCAAAGCCTGCGAGACTCGGGTGATCCTGCGTTGAAATTCGAAAAACAATACTCATTGACCGTGTGTCAACTGCGCTTTTTTTCCGAATTTCGCCTTGGCTGACCCGTCGTTCGCGAGACTTTGAACAGGTTCTAACAACACCGCACAGCCGTATCCGGCAGACCACTTTCAAGGAGAAATACATGCAGATTCAGGGTCAGGTATTTGTGATTACCGGCGGGGCTTCGGGTTTAGGCGCGGCCACCGCACGCCGCTTGGTGGCACAGGGCGGCAAAGTGGTCTTGGCCGATGTAAATGCCGTCGCGGGGGCGGCACTGGCCGCCGAGCTGGGTGCAGCGGCGTGTTTTGTGCTGACCGATGTCTGCGACGAAGACAGCGCACAGCAGGCGTTTGCCGCCGCCACCGCGATGGGCACACTGCGTGGCTTGGTGAACTGTGCCGGTGTCGCCCCCGCCGAAAAAGTCGTGGGACGAGATGGCGCACACAAGCTGGCCAGCTTTACCCGCACCATCCATATCAACCTGATTGGCAGCTTTAACATGATTCGCCTTGCCGCTGAAATCATGAGCACCACCGCCCCCGATGCCGATGGCGAACGCGGGGTGATTATCAGCACCGCCTCGGTGGCGGCGTTTGATGGCCAACTCGGGCAAGCGGCCTATGCTGCTTCAAAAGGAGGCGTAGTCGCCATGACCTTGCCCATTGCCCGCGAGTTGGCCCGCAGCGGCATCCGCGTCATGACCATCGCCCCGGGCATTATGGAAACCCCGATGCTGCTGGGGATGCCCGCCGAGGTGCAAGAAGCCTTGGGCAAGATGGTGCCCTTCCCTTCCCGCATGGGCAAACCCGACGAATACGCCGCCCTTGTCGAGCATATTGTGGGCAACGTTTACCTGAACGGTGAAGTGATTCGTCTTGATGGGGCGATTCGGATGGCGGCGAAGTAAGAACGTGCGCTAACAAACCCTCGCCGCGCCGCTTTTATTCCCCTCTGCCGGACGGGGGGCGATGGCGTAGCCAGACGGGGTAGTTGGTCACGAGGCCGCCAGAGCTAAAAACCAAACCCAAAAGTCAAAAGTACCCCCCACGCCTCTGGCCTACCCCGCCACGGGAGGGGAATAAAAGCCCCGCTCGCTTGCTGCCAGCGGCGGCGAATCACAGCCAAGCCCCCCGCCCCGCCCTCACGGCAAAAAATCACCGCCCAGCCCTCCCCCCCCAATTCACCCTGCGGAGTACCACCATGCTGCTGAATACCGAACAAGAAATGATTCGCAACGAAATGCGGGCCTTTGCCCAAGCGCGTCTCGCCCCGTTTGCTTACGAATGGGACAAGCACCACACCTTCCCTGCCGACGCACTCAAAGAGTTGGGCGCGTTGGGCGCGTTGGGGATGGTGGTGCCCGAAGAATGGGGCGGGGCGGGCATGGATTACATGGCCTTGGTGCTGACCCTAGAAGAAATCGCAGCGGGGGACGGCGCGACCTCCACCATTGTCAGTGTGCAAAACGCGCTGGCGTGCGGCATCACCCTGAAATACGGCACCGACGCACAAAAAGAAACGTGGCTGAAGCCGCTGGCACGCGGTGAAAAGCTGGGCTGCTTTTGCCTGACCGAGCCGCACACCGGCTCTGACGCAGCGGCCATTACCACCCGTGCTGAGCGCGATGGCGAAGATTTTGTGCTGAATGGGGTCAAGCAATTTATCACCACCGGCAAATATGCCGACATGGCGATTGTGTTTGCCGTCACCGACAAAGCGGCGGGCAAAAAAGGCATTTCGTGCTTTCTCGTCCCGACGGCCACCCCGGGCTATGTCGTCGCGCGCCTAGAAGAAAAAATGGGGCAGCACGCCTCCGACACCGCCCAAATCATGTTTGAAAACTGCCGCGTCCCTGCCTCCGCCTTGCTGGGGAAAGAGGGCGAGGGCTACAAAATCGCCTTGTCTAATCTAGAAGCAGGGCGTATCGGCATTGCGGCGCAATCGGTGGGCATGGCGCGGGCGGCGTTTGAAGCCGCCGTGCGCTACGCCAAGGAACGCGTCACTTTTGGCAAGGCGATTATCGACCACCAAGCGGTGAATTTTCGCCTTGCCGATATGGCCACCCAGTTGGATGCGGCGCGGCTGATGGTGTGGCGGGCGGCGCAGCTTAAAGATGCGGGCTTGCCCTGCCTGAAAGAAGCGTCGATGGCGAAAATGCTGGCTTCTGAGATGGCCGAAAAAGTCTGCTCCGACGCGATTCAAATTCACGGGGGCAGCGGCTATGTCAGCGATTTTCCGGTGGAGCGGATTTATCGCGATGTGCGGGTGTGCCAGATTTACGAAGGGGCAAACGATATTCAGCGGCTGGTGATTGGCCGCGCCATCGCCGCCGACTAGCCCGTGCAACGACGGCAAAAACAGCGGGCGATGGGCATGGCACACCGCCCCCCGCGCTCATCCACAAAAAACGGCAGC
>CALMOJ010000220.1 GCA_937871815.1 uncultured Neisseriales bacterium | reverse complement strand
ATTCCCCACCACGGCTGACCGCTGGGCTTTGGCCTTTATTCCCCTCCTTTCGGAGGAGGGGTGCCCCGTCGGGGCGGGGTGGTTGGTTTTGACTTTGGGTCTGGCTTTTGGCACTGGTCCCCGCCGCACCGCCCCCTGCTGTTATGCTGTTGCACTGTTCCCTTTTCCTGTTTGAGTGCGCCATGACAGCCTCTGCCCCTGCTGCCCTTACCCTGACCCCTGGCCTGATTGTGCTGCACAGCAATCGGCTGGAAACCCTACGCGCACTCACCCTGTCATGGTTAGACCACCACCCCTTACCGCCGCTGGTCAACGAGTGCTTTTTAACCCAAAACAAAGGCATGGCGCATTGGCTCAAACTGGGCTTGGCCAGCGCAGAGGGGGGGCGGGTCGGCATTGCCGCAGGGCTAGAAGCCACCCTCCCCGCCACCTTTCTATGGTCGGCCTACCGCACCGTATTGGGCAAAGACAGCGTCCCCGCGCAGTCCCCGCTAGACCGCGAAGCCTTGGTGTGGCGGCTGTATCGGCTGCTGCCCCGCTTGGCAGACGACCCCCTGTTTGCCCCGCTCACCGACTTTATCGGCGACCACCCCGACCTCGCCGCGCTCAAGACCTACCAGTTGGCGCAGCGGCTGGCCGATGTATTCGACCAATATCAGGTTTACCGTGCCGACTGGCTGCAAGCATGGGCGGCCGGCGAAACCACCTTGCCGCGCCTGCACGCCCCCGCCCTGCCGCTTGAAGCCAGCCAGCTCTGGCAACCCGCCCTGTGGCAGCGGCTGCTGGCTGACATTGACCAGCACACCGGCAGCGGGCTGTCTCGCCAGAGCCGCGCCTTTTTGCACGCCGATTTTTTGACCGCCCTCGCCACCCAACCCACCCGCCCCGCTGGCTTGCCGCAACGGGTGGTGGTGTTTGGCGTGTCCGTCTTGCCCACCCAGATTTTGCAAGCCCTGACCGCCTTGGGGCAGCATTGCCAAGTGCTGATTGCCGCGCACAACCCCTGCCAGCACTTTTGGGGCGACATCATCGACCCTGCCCGCTACCGCAAGCTGGCGCGTCGCCGCCAAACAGGCAAACCTGGGCTGCCCTCGCCCCTAGACGAAGCCGAGCTGCATCTGTACGCCCAACCGCTGTTGGCGGCATGGGGGCAGCAAGGCCAAGACTACCTGCACCAGTTAGACGAAGCCGAAACGCTGGTGCCGCAACTGCCGCTGCCGCCCACCATTAACAAAGCCGAGCTGTTCGAAGTCCCCGAAGGCGACAGCGTGCTGGCCACGCTGCAAGGCGAATTGCTCGACCTGACCCCACCCCCCGCCGCGTGGTCAGACCGCCATGTGCTGCAAGAGGGCGACGAGGCCATCGTGTTTCACCTCGCCCATAGCCGCCAGCGTGAAGTCGAAATCCTGCACGACCAGCTATTGGCACGGTTCGAAGCCTGTGCCGCCGCCGGCCAGCCCTTGCACCCCCGCGACGTGGTGGTGATGGTGCCGGACATCGCGGCCTATGCCCCGTTTATCCATGCCGTATTTGGGCAATACCCCCGCAGCGACCGCCGCCATCTCCCCTATTCAGTGGCCGACCAAAAGCTCCGCCACAGCGAAAAACTGCTGCGGGCCTTGGAGTTTGTCCTCAACCTGCCCCGTGCCCGCTGCACCCTGAGCGATTGGCTAGATTTGCTCGAAGCCCCCGCCTTGGCCGCCCGCTTTGGCATTGAAACCAGCGACCTGCCGCTGGCCGCCCTGTGGCTGGAAGGCGCGGGGGTGCGCTGGGGCTTAACCAGTGCCCAGCGGCAATCCTATGTCAGCCATTACACCGACCCCCGTAATACGTGGGGCTTTGGGCTAGACCGGATGGTGCTGGGCTACGCCAGCGGCACCGGTGCGAGCTGGGATGGCATTCCGGCCTACGACGAAGTCGCGGGGCTGTCTGCCGCCTTGGTTGGGCGATTGGCCGCCCTGTTTAAGACGCTGACCCACTGGGCGGGGGTACTCAACCAACCGGCCAGCCCCACCGCATGGCGGATGCGTCTTGATGCCCTGCTCGACGCGTGTTTTTGCCCCAGTGCCAGCCACGAAGTCCAAGACACCCGCTTGCTCGACACCCTGCGCAAAGGCTTGTTGGGCTGGGAAGCACAGTGCCATGCTGCCCAGCTCACCGCGCCGTTGCCGCTGGCCGTGGTGCGCGAAGCATGGCTAGAGTCGGTGCAAGACCCCAGCCCCGAGCAGCATTTTATGGCCGGCAAAATCAGCTTTTGCACGCTCACCCCGATGCGTGCCATTCCGTTTCGGCAGATGTGTTTGTTGGGGATGGGCGAGGGCGAGTTTCCGCGCCGTCATGCCACTGCGGATTTTGACTTGATGACCGTCGCCGGACAGGCACGGGCAGGCGACCGCTCTCGCCGCGAAGACGACCGCTATCTGCTGCTTGAGGCTTTACTCTCGGCGCGGGAGCAGCTCTATATCAGCTGGGTGGGACGCAGCATCCGCACCAACCAAACCACGCCGCCCTCGGTGCTGGTGGGGCAACTGCGCGACCACTTGGCGCGGGCTTGGCGGGTCAGCCGCGAAACCACCCCTGCCGCCCTCTCCAACCAAACCGGCGAAGCGGTGTTACAGCAGCTCACCACCCTGCACCCCTTGCAGCCGTTTAGCCCGCGCTATTTTCAAGCCGCCTCACGGCTGTTTACCTATGCCCAAGAATGGCAACCCGCCGCCCAAGCCCTGCAGCAGCCGCGCCCTGCTGTCGCCGCCCTCCCCGCCGCGCTGCCCGACCGCCCTGCCCCCAGCACGCTGAACCTCGGCGACCTTGCCCGCTTCCTCAAACACCCTGTGCAGCACTTTTTTAACCGGCGGCTCAACGTCTATTTCAGTGCCCAAGAAGAGAGCCTGCCCGACCACGAGCCGTTTAGCCTGAACAAGCTCGACGAATGGCGGTATCGCCACACGCTGTTGCCCCTGCTGCACCAGCAGCCAGACCTCACCGCCGACGGATTCTTTGCCCAAGAAGCGGCGGCGGGCACGTTGCCCTTCCCCTACCAAGCGCTGCCCACCGTCCAAAATCTAAGCTTTGCCGTGACACAACTCCATGCTGCCCTCACCCAAGCCGAAGCCTCGGTGCAGCCGCTTTCTGCTGTCACCGGCGAAACCGTGCTTCGCTTGGCGTGGCAGCACGGCGACACCCTGCGGGGACAAGACAGTTTGGCCGGTGTGGGCGTGGATGTGGCAACAGGGGAACGGGTGTGGGTGGTGGCACTGACTGACCTTTTTGCCAAGCGGCTCGACAAGCTGCTGCCGTACTGGGTCGGGCAAGTGGTGGCCGCCGCCACCGGCACGCCGTTGGTGATGCGGGTGGTGGCCTTGGATACGCTGGACACCTTGCCCACCGAAGGGCGGCACCTGCCGTGGTGGGATTTTCCGCCGCTGCCCCAAGCCGAAGCACAGGCTTATCTGCAGACACTGATGGCAGCATGGCAGGCCAGTTGGGCGACCCCGCTGCCGATTTTGCCGAGGGGGGTTTCGCCCGCCGAGTACAGCAAAAATCAGGGCGAAAAAGCGAGCGAGCAGTGGGCGCAAGATGCCTATTTAAACCGTGCTTTTGCCTCTGCCGAAGCGTTGCTGACGTTGCCGTGGGAAGGGGACGTGCCCGCCGCCCTTGTCGAGAACGGCGAAGCACTGCCCCCCGCTTACATGGTGTGGTGGCACACGCTCTACGCGCCGCTAGACGAGGCGATTGCCCGACAAGTCAACGCAGCGGAGGCCGCGCTGCCTGCCGACGGTGCCCCTGCTACCCGCAAAAAGGCGGGGAAGGCATCGTAGCGTGGGTTCAGCGTCTTTTTAAGAGCAGTGGCGGGGTCGGGCGGAAACCCTGCCGCCCACCCTGCCACTGAAGACCTGCACCGCAGACCCGTTTGGCCGTGATGCGCTGCCGCTGGCGGATGGCGGCGGCGGGGTTGGGCTGTTATTCCCCTCCCCGTGGCGGGGTGGGGTGGTTGCCTTTGGGTTTGGCGGCCTCGCCAGCCACCACCCCGTCCGCAGCGATTGGGCTTTTTGGGGTGCTTCGCCTTGGCAACCCCTGCGCCATTGGGACTTTGAGCAGGTTCTGAGGTTTGTTGCGTCCTATCCTCTCCCCGCTGCCCCCCACTGCCCCGCAGTCGGTATAATCCGCGCAAACTGCACCGTGCCCCCCTCACTTTCCTAAGCCAAGGCGGGGCGTATCTTCCCTGACTGACTGATTTGGCGACACTTTCCCGCTATGGCAATCCTGACCATTCTGCATTACCCCGACCCCCAACTTCACACCCGCGCCCGCCCTGTGGCTGTGGTGGATGACCGTATCCGCCAGCTGCTGGATGACATGGCCGAAACCATGTACGCCAACCAAGGCGTTGGGCTGGCGGCGACGCAAGTCAACGTCCACGAACGGGTGGTAGTGATTGATGTGTCGGACGAACACAACGCCCCGCAAGCGTTTATCAACCTTGAAATCCTCAGCCAAGAGGGCGAGCTGGTGGGCGAAGAGGGCTGTTTGTCTGTCCCTGGCGTATACGACAACGTGCCCCGTGCCGAGCGCGTCACGGTTCGGGCGCTGGACCGCGACGGCAAGCCCTTTACCCTCGAAGCCGAAGGCTTGCTGGCGGTGTGCCTCCAGCACGAGCTGGACCATCTCAACGGCAAAGTGTTTGTCGAATACCTGTCTTCGCTGAAGCAAAACCGCATTCGCACCAAGCTTAAAAAGCACGAGAAGAAAAACCTGTGACGTGAAGGGCGCGTACCTTCCCCTTGCAACACGTTCTGACCCTTCCCCTTCTCTCGCTTAACCCTGCCCCCCCCGACGGGGGCGGTTTTTAACCAGCAAGGTGCTCCGATGAAACTGCTGTTTGCGGGTACGCCCGATTTTGCTGCGGCCTCTCTGGCCGCGCTATTGGCCGCAGGGCACACCGTTTTGGCGGTGCTGACCCAGCCTGACCGTCCTGCTGGGCGCGGCATGAAGCTGCAACCCAGTCCGGTCAAAGCCCTCGCCCTGCAACACGGCTTGCCGGTGCTGCAACCCACCTCGCTAAAAACCCCCGACATCCAAGCCGAGCTGGCCGCGTATGGGGCCGACATGATGGTGGTGGCGGCCTATGGCTTGCTGTTGCCGCCTGCGGTGCTGGCTTTGCCGCGTTGGGGCTGTGTTAACGTCCATGCCTCGCTGTTGCCGCGTTGGCGCGGGGCGGCACCGATTCATCGGGCGATTGAAGCGGGCGATGCCGAAACCGGCATCACCATTATGCAAATGGACGTAGGGCTGGATACCGGCGCGATGCTGCTCACCCGCCGCACCGTCCTGACCCCCACCGACACCACCGGCAGCCTGCACGACCGCCTTGCCGTGCAGGGCGGCGAAGCCATTGTGGCGGCCTTGGCTGATTGGGCGGCACTGACCGCCGTGCCCCAGCCCGACGCGGGTGTAACCTACGCCCACAAAATCACCAAAACCGAAGCCGAGCTGGATTGGGCGCAGCCTGCCGAGCTGCTGGCACGGCGGGTGCGGGCGTTTAATCCGTTTCCTGGGGCATTTACCGTGGCGGCGGGAGGCTTGCTTAAAATTTGGGCAGCCGATGCCGACCTCGCCCCCACCGCCGCGCCTGCCGGTACGGTTTTGGCGGCGGATGCGGACGGCGTTCGGGTGGCGACGGGTCAGGGCACCTTGGTGCTGACCGTGTTACAAGCTGCCGGTGGCAAACGCCTGCCGGTACGTGACTTTCTCGCCGGTCATCCGCTGCCTGCCCGATTGGGGGCGGCGGTTTGATGTCTCTCGGCTAACCCTGTTACCCCCCTTTTCCCCTCCGAACACCAGAAGCCCGCACGATGCGAGCTGGGGTTCGACTTAAAAAGCCTCTCCCTCTGCGGAGAAGCCCACGACCTTTACCGAAAAGCACCTTATGCAAACTATTCAAAAGCTGGCCGCCCAAACCCTCGACACCGTGCTGTCAGGGCGCAATCTGACCGATACGCTGGCGGCACTGTGGCGGCAAGAGCCCGCCCTGACCGGCCCCCAACGCGCCGCCATTATGGACATCTGCTACGGCAGCTTGCGGCATTACGGCTGGCTGCGCGGGGCGTTGGATAGCTTGCTGTCCAAGCCTTTGGCCGACCCGTTTATTGACCGGCTGCTGATTATTTCGCTGTACCAACTGCTGTTCTCGCAAACGGCGGCTTATGCCGTGGTGGACCACGCGGTGCATGTGGCCACCGCGCACGACGACGGGCGACTCAAAGCCTTGGTCAATGCAATTTTGCGTAACTTTCAACGTCGCCGTGCCGAGCTGACCGCTGCGCTGAAGCGCGAGCCCGTCGCCTTTTGGAATCACCCTGATTGGTGGATTGGCGTGGTGCAGCAAACTTGGCCGAGAGACTGGAAACAGATTTTGACCGTGGCCAACCAGCATCCGCCGATGACCTTGCGGGTCAACGTCCGCCGCACCACGCCAGAGGCCTATTTGGCCACGCTGACCGCCGCCGACATGCCGGCCACCTTGCACACCAGCGGGGCGATTACCCTGACCAAGCCGGTGCCGGTCGATAAGCTGCCGGGCTTTGCCGAGGGCGTGGTGTCGGTGCAGGACGCAGGGGCGCAGTTGGCGGCTTCGTGGCTAGAGGTGAAAGACGGGATGCGGGTGCTGGATGCCTGTGCCGCCCCTGGGGGCAAAACCGGCCATTTGCTCGAAATCGCCGATTTGGATTTGACGGCGGTGGATGTCGATACCGCCCGTTTGGCGCGGGTATCGAGCAATCTGGCGCGTTTGGGCTTGTCGGCGCAGACCGTGACCGGCGATGCCGCGCGTCCGGCCACATGGTGGGACGGCAAGCCGTTTGACCGCGTGCTGGCCGATGTGCCGTGCTCGGCTTCGGGCGTGGTGCGCCGCCACCCTGATATCAAGTGGACACGCCGCCCCACCGATGCGCAAACCTTTGCCCGTCAGCAAATTGGCTTCTTGGATGCCCTGTGGGCCTTGGTCGTGCCGGGCGGCAAAATGCTGTACGCCACCTGTTCGATTTTTCCGGCTGAAAACCGCCGCCAAATTGATAATTTCCTGACCCGCCATGTCAATGCCAGCTTGGAACGGGATATCCAGTTGCTCCCTAGCGAAGAACATGATGGCTTTTACTACGCCTTGCTCTGCAAAGCCTAAGCCTCGCGGCTGGGGCTGGGGCTGGCTGGCACTGTGCCTGCTGCTGACCGTGTGCAGCGGGGTGGCGCGGGCAGAGTCTATCGTGACCAAAGTGGCGACACTGGATGTGCAAGACGGGGCCTTGGTGGCCAGCACCCGTTTTGCCGTGCAGCTCAACCCCACTTTGGTGGACGCGCTGGAAGGTGGGGTCGCGCTCAGCTTTAAGCTGGAGTTTCAGCTCACCCGTCCACGCTTGTATGCGTGGTGGCGGCAGCTGGCCGATGGCTTTGATGCCACCGCTGACCAATCCTACAAACTGACTTACCACGCCCTAACCCAAAGCTGGCGCGTGTCGGTGGGCTCGCTTTACCAAAGTTATCCCACGCTGAATGATGCGCTGACCTCGATTGGCGCGATTCGCGGGTGGCGGGTGTTGCCCAAAAGCATGGTGGGCAAAAGCCGCCTCAGCGACTTTGGCGGGCAAGTGCGCCTCGCGCTGGATATTGCCCAACTCCCCCGTCCCTTTCAGCTTTCTGCCCTTGGCGCGGCAGAATGGAAGCTGGATTCCGGCTGGGTGGCTTTAGCCCCGCCAGAAAGCGAGCACTGATGCGGGCAACGATGAGCGTGGTAGCCACGCTGGGGCTGATTGTGTTGTATCTGCTGGCGGTGTCCACCGGCAATGCTTCGCGCTTGGCCGACTACTACTGGGACATTGTCGCCCTCTCTGGTGTGCTGGGCATGGCGATGCTGGGGCTGATTGGCCGTCAGCTTTGGCAGCTCAGGCAGCGCGTCCGTGCCAAGGTCTTTGGTGCCAAGCTCACGCTGCGCATGGTGCTGATGTTTACCCTAGTGGCGGTGCTGCCTGGGGTGCTGGTGTTTACTGTCTCCATGCAGTTTCTGAACAAGAGCATCGAAAGCTGGTTCGATGTGCATGTGGAATCGGGCCTAGAGCGCGGTTTAAATCTGGGGCGCAATGCGCTGGATTATTTGCAGCGCGACTTAGAGCACAAAGCCCGCCAAGTGGCGACCGAAGCCAACGGCTTGCCACCTGTTTCCCTCACCCTAAAATTGCCGGCCCTGCGTGAAAAACTGGGGGTCAGCGAAATTGCCGTGTTTGATTTGCGCGGCCAGTTGCTGGGGGTGGCGGGCACGCCCAGCAATGGGGGGCAAGTACCGACGGCCCCGCCTGCTGCCGTCTTTACCCAAATCGAAGCCAATCAAACTTACCGCGCGGTCGAAACCCCTTCTCGTCAGCCGATGCAGCTGAGAGTGGCCGTCCCTGCTTATCCTTTGGCGCAGCAGGGGCATCCCGTGGTGGTGCAGCTGATTCAGCCCGTGCCGCCCCAAATCGCCGAGGATGCCGAGCTGGTCGAAGCCACCCGTGCCGAGTACCGGCAACTGGCGTTCTCCCGCGAGGGGCTGAAACGTTTTTACCGGCTGACGCTGGGCTTAACCCTGTTGATTACCCTGTTGGGGGCGATAGGCTTGGGCTTGTATTTGTCTGACCGGCTGTCTGCGCCGCTGGGGGCATTGGCAGCAGGGACGCGGGCGGTGGCGCAGGGTGACTTTTCGCGCCAACATCCCATTTACAGCCGCGATGAGCTGGGGATGCTGACGGCCATGTTTAACCGCATGACCAAACAGCTGGCCGATGCGCGTGCCCAAGCCGATGCCAGCCATGCCGAGCTACAAGCCAACAACGCCTACCTCGAAAGTATTTTGGTGAATCTCTCGGCGGGGGTGTTGGCGTTTAATGCCGATGACCGGCTCACTGCGGCCAATACCTCTGCCACCCGTATTTTGGGCGTGGATGCGGCGACCTTGCAGCCTTACGCCCTGACCGAATGGGCACAGTACGCCCCGCAGTTGGCTTCGCTGGTCGAAGTGATTGCCCGCCATCGGCACGACGAATCAGGCCACGATTGGCAGGTCGAATTAGACTTTGAAGGGGCGCAACGACACCAAGTGCTGCTGGTGCGCGGCACGCGCTTGCCAGAGGTCGGCAGTCGGGGCTATGTGGTGGTGTTTGATGATGTAACCGACTTGGCGCGTGCCCAGCGCGATGCGGCGTGGGGCGAGGTCGCCAAGCGGCTGGCACACGAAATCCGCAATCCGCTGACCCCGATTCAGCTGTCGGCAGAACGCTTGCAGATGAAGCTATCGAGCAAATTATCTGGCAGCGATGCCGAGATGCTGACCCGCGCCACCGACACCATTGTGAAGCAGGTGGCGGCGTTAAAAGGCATGGTCGATGCCTTCCGCGACTACGCCCGCGCCCCGACAATTCACCTTGCCCCGCTTGATGTCTCTAGCTTGATTCGTGAAGTGCTGGCACTCTATGAATCCCACTCTGCTGTTGTGGCGACTTTGCCCCCTCAGGGGCCGGTGATTTTGGGGGATGCGGCGTTGCTTAGACAGGTGTTTCATAACCTGTTGGCCAATGCCCAAGACGCGGTGAGTGACGCGGCCACCCCCCTGATTCACCTCACCGCCACAGCAGAGAACAATGCAGCCGTCATTGTTGTTGAAGATAACGGACAAGGCTTTGCTGCTGATATTCTGCCGCGTGCTTTTGAGCCTTACATTACGAATAAGGCAAAAGGCACAGGGCTGGGTTTGGCTGTTGTTAAAAAAATAATCGAGGAACACCATGGCAGTATCCACTTGGGGCACTCTGCCGCAGGCGGGGCGCGGGTTCGCGTCGTACTGCCTTGTGCGGAGCAGGCATAATGCGGAGCAGTGACATTCTGATTGTGGATGACGAAATCGGCATCCGAGAGTTGTTGTCAGAGATTTTGCAAGACGAGGGCTATACCGTGGCATTGGCAGAAAACGCCGAGACTGCCCGCCAGTTGCGACACCAAACGCGCCCTGCGTTGGTGTTGCTGGACATTTGGATGCCCGACTGCGACGGCGTGACCTTGCTGAAAGAATGGGCCAAGGCGGGGTTGCTGAATATGCCGGTGGTGATGATGTCGGGTCATGCCAGCATTGATACCGCAGTGGAAGCCACCCGTATCGGCGCGTTTGATTTTCTGGAAAAGCCCATTTCGCTGCAAAAATTGCTTTCAACCGTCCAGCGGGCGTTGAAATACGGCGACATGCAGGGCAACCAAACCCTCAGCCTAGATCGCATGGGTAAAAGTGCCGTGGTGCAAGAGCTGAAACGCGCCCTAGAGCGGCTTGCACCGGTCAAAGCCCCGCTGTTACTGACCGGCGAGCCTGGGGTGGGGTTTGAACTGGCCGCGCGGTTTTTTCACCAGCCCAATACCGCGTGGGTGATGCCGACCAAGCCTGAGCAAATCGCCGATGCCCCGCTTGATTTGCTGCAAAAGGCCAATCAGGGCGTGTTGTTTTTGCCCGAAATCGGTAGCCACAGCCGCCGCGTCCAACAGGGCTTGTTGTTTTTGCTGTCTAAGCTCGACCGCTACAACGTCCGGCTGGTGTGTGCCTGCAGCCGCCCCCTGCACGAGATGATGGCCGATGTTGATTACGATAAGCGGCTGCTCACGGCTTTGTCGGGGGTGATGTTGCCGCTGCCTAGCCTGCGCCACCAAGCCGACGACATCATCGACTTGGCGCAACAGGTGCTGGCCGATTTGGTAGAAAACAAACAGGTGCCGCCCCACCGCTTTACCACTGCCGCGCTCAACAGCCTGCGTCAGTACGATTGGCCGGGGAATTTGGAGCAGCTCCGCGCCATTATCAAAAGCCTCGCCCTGACCGCCGAAGCTGAAGAAATTGACGCGGTAGAAGTCAATCGCGTGCTGGCACAGTTTCGCCAAGACCGCCCGCCCGAAGAATCCGGCTTTGATTTCAGCTTGCCGCTGCGTGAGCTGCGCGAGCAAATCGAACGGCGGTATTTTGAATATCACATCGGGCAAGAGAACGGCAATATGAGCCGCGTCGCCAATAAAGTCGGGCTAGAGCGCACCCATCTTTACCGCAAACTCAAACAACTGGGCGTGACCTTTACCCGTCGGGTGCTCGAAGAATGAACGATACCCAGCTCCTGCGTTACAGCCGCCACCTGCTGTTACCCCAGATTGATTTGGCGGGGCAAGACCGGCTGCTGTCTGCCCATGCTTTAGTGATTGGCGCGGGCGGCTTGGGGTCGCCGGTGGCGATGTATTTGGCGGCAGCAGGGGTGGGGACGCTCACCGTTTGCGACGATGACACGGTGGAACTCAGCAACCTGCAACGCCAAATTGCCCACGACACCGCCAGCCTCGGGCAGGCCAAAGTGGCCTCCTTGGCGGGGCGCGTGGCGGGGCTGAATCCCGACGTGGTGTGCCAGCCGCTGAATGCCCGCATGACGGCGACGGAGCTGGCCACGGCCGTGGCGGCCGCTGATGTGGTGTTGGATTGTTCGGATAATTTTGCCACCCGCCATGCGGTGAATCAGGCCTGTGTCACCCACCGCACCCCACTGGTGTCGGGGGCGGCGGTGCGCTTTGATGGCCAGTTGGCGGTCTTTGATGCCCGCCAAGCCGATGCGCCGTGCTACCACTGTTTATTCCCCGACGAAGGCGAAGCCAGCGATGGCCCCTGCGCCACCTTTGGGGTGTTTGCTCCGCTGGTCGGTATTGTCGGCTGTATGCAGGCGGCAGAGGCGTTGAAGCTCTTGGTGGGGTTGCCGTCCAACGCGCTGAACCGGCTGGCACTGTATGACGGGCTGAGTGGCGATTGGCGGCATCTGCACTTTAAGCGCGACCCTGCTTGCCCCGTGTGTAGCAGCTAGGGGCGGCGGCGGGCGGGTGTGCCCTCTGCCCGCTTGCCACCTTTCTCTCCCCTTAGAACCTGTTTAATAAGGTGCGTAGTTTGCTGTAAATATGCCGCCAGACGTAGGTCGGGTTTTAACCCGACAAAGCCTCGGGATAAATCTCGAACTACACAGGGGCTTTGGGGTGTTTTGCCTTAGAACCTGTTTACGGTCTACGAAACTCGGGTGATCCTGCGTTGAAATTCGGAAAAAACATGCGCATTGACCGCGTGTCAACGCCGCTTTTTTTCCGAATTTCGCCTTGGCTGGCCCTTCGTTCGCTAGATTGTAAACAGCTTCTTAGCCACCCCTGCGCCATTGAGATGGTAAACAGGCATTGTGCCCAGACTAACGCCGCTCGGTTTTAAAATCGGCAGCGTGTTTTGCTAGGCTGCCCGCTTCACGGTCTAAGGTATGCGCCGAGGTATTTAGCCTATCCATCACCTGCTGCAAACCGGCTAAGTTTGATTCGATATGCGCCATGCCCACCGTGGTGTCATCAATAGCGACGGCTTGTTGGCGGGTTGCATTGGCCACCTCGTCGGCTACCTGATGAATCGACTGGATTTGGGCGGTAATCGTGCTTTGGGCTTCGCGGGCGGTATCCAACACCACCAAGCCTTCATCGACCTGTTCAGACAACGCCATCATGGATTGCGCCGCGTGCTCGGTCGAGACGTGAATCGCCTGAATAATCGTGTTGATGTCGGCGGTACTGCTGGTGGTGCGCTCGGCCAGCTTGCGGACTTCATCGGCTACCACGGCAAATCCCCGCCCCATTTCCCCTGCCCGCGCGGCTTCAATCGCGGCATTCAGTGCCAACAAATTGGTTTGGTCGGCAATATCGCGAATCACCCCTGCCACCATGCCAATCCGGCTGACGGCTTGGTTCAGCTCGTCCATGGTGCTGCCGAGCGCGCGAGTGGCTTGGGCTTGGTCGGCACCGGCTTGGCGGGACTGCTGCATCGCAGTTTCGGCTTTGAGGCTGGCTTGGCTGGCATCGGCCACGGCACGGGCGTTGTCGCCAATTGCCGTCGCCACCGAAGCCACACCCGCACGCATTTGCTCTGCACCCGCTGTCAGGGCGGACATGGTGTCGGCAATATCCCGTCCGCTGCGGTTGGCTTCGCCAGATTGCCCCAGCAGCGTGCTGGCGGTGGTGTGCAAGGTGTCGGCAGCGTGTTGAATCAGACGTACGGTATCGGCTTGGCGGGTGAGCATGGCATCAATGGCGCGTCCCATGCTGCTGATTTCGTCTTGCCCTGTCAGGTTCAGCCGTTGCTGTAGGTCGGTGCCGAGATGAAGGAGAAAGTCACGGATATGGTGCAGCGGGCGAACAATGCTCTGCGATAAGCTATACGCCACCACGACCAGTAGCAGCAAGCTCAAGCCCAACCCCATCAGGGTATTGCGTCCTGCCGAGTGCGCGACCTGCTCGGCAGCGGCTTGGTCGGCTTGGCCGTGGGCTTCTAGGGCATTACTGAGTGCAGCGAGGCTTTTTTCGAGGGACAGAAAGCGGGTCTCAAAGTCGGTCATCGCTTGGCTCATGTCGCGCCCTTCGGTCAGCGCGTTCATCATGGTTTTCGCTTCCTGAATATAGGCGGCGACCACGGGCTCAAGTGCGGCTATCAGGCGGCGTTCTTCTTCGTTCTGGGGCAGGGCTTGGTTGCTGGCCAGCCGTGCTTGGAGGATTTTGCTGTGGTCGGCAAATGCGGTGCGCACCGTCTTGGCTTTGGTTTCGTCTGCGTGGCGGTCAGGACTGTTGATTTGGTAGAACAGGTCGAGCACATCGCTCCGAATGGCATCGTGCATCATATCGACCTCGCCGATATTGCGGATTTTGGTTTGCCCAATGGCTGCGCGGGTCAGTGCGTCAGAAAGCTGGGTGGTTTGCCAATAGTTCATCGCCCCCATCCCCAATAAAACCAATACCGCAGCCAAGCCAAAGAGCGTTAAGCGGAGGCGAATACTCAGGCGGGTCAACATAGGACACTCCGAATGCAAGGAAAAGAAGGGGGAAGAAAGCGTGAGGCGGCGGTCAGTATGCTGCATATTGCGCAGAATAGGGGAGGAGATAACTGGGCAAGCGCACCGCTATTTTTCGGTGCAATTTTGAGGCCAAAAAGCGGGTAGTTGGCAGGTGGAAGGCGGCTACGCCCGCCTGTCGTGGCCTTGTCTTCTCGGCTTAAAAATCCCCCGCTTATCGCGCCAACCTTAAAGCCACAAGGCTAGAGTAGGTCATAATGCCGGTTTTGCTTAGAGAATACCGATGACAGACGCTGACACGACCCTATTGCGCCTTTCCAAGCTGATGGCGATGCGGGGGCTTTGCTCTCGCCGTGAGGCAGACGACTACATTGAACGCGGCTGGGTCAGCGTGAATGGCGAGCCTGCCATTTTGGGGCAAAAGGTGCTGCCTTCGGTGCAGATTACCCTAGACCGCCGCGCCGAAACTACCCAAAGCGAGCGGGTGACGATTCTGCTGAATAAGCCGGTGGGCTATGTCTCTGCCCAAGCCGAAAAAGGCTATATCCCTGCGGTAAATCTACTTGTGCCCGAACGCCGCTGGACGGGTGACACCTCGCCTCGGCGGTTTTCGCACGAGCATGTGCGCGGGCTTGCACCTGCGGGGCGGCTAGATATTGATTCGACGGGCTTGTTGGTGCTGACCCAAGATGGCCGCATCGCCAAAACCATCATCGGCGAAACATCCGAGGTTGAAAAAGAATATCTGGTGCGGGTCAAAGGGCGGCTGTCACACAATGGGCTGGCCAAGCTGAACCACGGCCTGAGCCTTGACGACAAGCCGCTGCTCCCCGCCGAAGTGGCGTGGCAAAACCAAGACCAGCTTCGGTTTGTGCTGCACGAAGGCAAAAAACGCCAAATCCGCCGCATGTGCGAGCTGGTGGGGCTGGAGGTTGTGGGGCTGAAGCGGATTCGGGTGGGGCAAGTGGTGTTGGGCAATTTACCGCAAGGACAGTGGCGGTATTTGTCTCCTGATGAGCAGTTTTAAGCAGCGGCTCACGCACGCCCCAGACAAGGGTTTGCCAAGGCAAGCTGCGCTGAGAGCGCGGCGTTGAGATGAGATCAATAGGTCTATTTTGGAGTATTTCAACAGCCGCCTAGGTCGGAATTTTTCCTATGCGGTGCCGGATTGCAACCCAATCTATGGCTGGTGCGGCGATATTAAGACCGCGTGCAGTGGCATCCACACCCCATGCTTCGAACAGAGGCTTCACTTACAAGACAAGGTTTAAACGATGTATCAACATATTGTGGTTGCCGTGGATGACAGTGCCTGCAGTACTCACACCTTGGTTGAGGCGATGCGTTTTGCCCGTGCCACCGGCGCAAGCCTGACCTTGGCTACCGTGGTTAATTTTTTAGAGCTGGCGGTCGAGGCCGGAGGTCGCCCTGATGTGTCGGTACTTGACGTGCTGGCTCATGCACGCGGCAGTGCTTTGCTTGAGCCGAGTCTCGCCCACGTCGCCGCCGAAGGGCTATCGGCCACGCCAGTGGTGCTGCATAGCTGGGGCGGCGGCAAAGAAATTGCCTTTGCCTTGGTGGAGTACGCCAAAACTAGCGGCGCGGATTTGATGGTGATTGGCACGCATGGTCGCACAGGGTTACGCCACCTGTTGCTGGGCAGTGTTGCTGAAGCCGTGATGCGAGAAAGCAGCTTAACCACCTTGGTGGTGCGTGCCCCCACGGTGGGCGGCGCAGCAGGCGGTTAGAACCTGCTTACGCTAATTAACCTCGTGGCACCCCTTGCCTATTCCATGTTCGTGTTTGAGATTAAAATGGCCATTACCCCAGAGGCCAACGCAGTGTCTTCCCTCTTGATGCTGCTGACGTTGTGCCTTATTGTCTTTGCTTCCAAGCGACCGCCTAACGCGTGACGTGCCCACTGATTTTTTGCGCACCACGTTACCCAGCGTGCGGAAAGCCCCGTTCTTTTTAGGGCGGGGATGAATAGGACGACGGCGTAAGCCGTCTTTTCGTGGCACTTAATGCGGGTTTGCTGCTGCGCAATGTATTGCCGAATCAGCGCAATCGGTGCGCCGCCACAAAGGCATAATGGCTGTTATGGAACGTCTTCAAGCCTTTAAATTCGAGCGACAGCCCAACGGCGAACAGCAGCGCACGATGCGCCGCTTCGCGGGGTCGTGCCGGTTCGTGTTTAACTTAGCTAGCTTTTAGCTGACCGCCGTAGGAATCCCCTGCTTTTAAGTAGGGGAGGATGTCAAGTCACCACAACGGCAAGACCTCACTAGCAAACAGCGGCACGAGCCGAACTCTCTGTGGTTACATATCAAACTAAAGTAAGCCCCCCTCGCCCGACCGTCCCGCTACGGGGCGGTTTCGCTGCACGTCGCTATCGTGTGGCACAAGGGTTTTCGCTGGTGTATTTGGCGATGCTGCTGGTGGTCAGCCTGTATCCCTTTGACTGGGAAACAGGCTCTGCCCCGTGGTTCGAGTTTTTGAGCTACCCGTGGCCGTATTACCAGCGACCCTTTGACGTGACGGTGAATGTGCTGGCCTATCTGCCCTATGGCTTTGCCTTGGCGCGGGCGTGTCGACGGGGCTGGCGTGGCTTTGTCTTGGCTTCGCTGCTGACTGCGGCCACCAGTCTTGCCATCGAAATCGCTCAACTGCATATTCCTGGGCGGGTGGCCTCCAACCTCGATTTGCTCAGCAATGCCTGTGGTGGGTGCAGTGGGGCACTGCTGGCCACCGTGCCCTATTTTCGGCGTATCGGCAAACGGCTGCGCCGCTGGCGCGAACGCTGGGTGCAAGATGGCATTGCCGGTGATTACGCGGTAATGCTGGTTGTGCTGTGGTTTTTGACCCAGCTCAATCCGGCCACACCGCTGTTTGGCGTGGTGGTGATGCCCCAAGGTCTGCCCCAACCCTACGTCTCGCCCCTCGCCGACCCTGCCTTGTTTTTGTTTTTGCTGGAAGCCGGCGGTGCCATGCTTAACCTCGCGGCGACCTTGGTTTTTATCTCGGCGTTTTTGACGCATCGGCGCGACACCTTTACCGTACTGGTCACTTTTTTAGGCCTAACCCTGCTGCTGCGGCTGGGCGCGGTCGGTGCCATGCTCAAGCCGATGGCGTGGTTTGCGTGGATAAACAGCCAAGTTTTTGTCGGCTTGCTGCTGGGTGGATTTCTCACCCTGCTGCTGACCCATGCCCCACGCCGTATGCAAATGATCGGGGCTTGGCTATTGTTTGCCTGCTCGCTGTGGGTGATGGCGCAATGGCCGTTGTCGGGCGATGTCAGCGAACAACGGGCGCTGTTTCGCTGGTCTTATGGGCATTTAACCAATCTCAACGCGCTGGCCGAATTTACCGCCCGAAGCTGGCCGTGGGTCGCCATGCTGTGTTTGACCGTCGGGCTGTTTAAAAAGCCTGCCATTTAGGGGAGCGGCGCACGCCGCATCCAGCATCCCCCATCCCGCCCCGCCCTTTCCCGTATCCCTTTCCGCCCTCGGAGCCCCCGATGTCCCTCACACTGAACGACCCCAGCCTCCTCCGCCAACACGCCTATTTCGATGGGCAATGGCAAGCTGCCGCCTCCGGTGCAACGCTGACCGTCACCAATCCGGCCACCGGCGAAGTCCTGGCCACCGTGCCCAAGATGGGCGAAGCCGAAACCCGCCGCGCCATCGAAGCTGCCGAGCGGGCAGGGCAGCACTGGAAACGCCAATCCGCCAAAGCCCGCAGTGCCCTGCTGCGCCGCTGGTTTGAGCTGATGATGGCCGCCCAAGAAGACCTCGCCCGTATTTTGACCGCCGAGCAAGGCAAACCGCTGGCCGAGGCCAAGGGCGAAATCGCCTACGGTGCCAGCTATCTGGAGTGGTTTGCCGAAGAGGCCAAGCGCATCACCGGCGACACCCTGCCCGCGCCCCAGCCCGACAAGCGGATTGTGGTGCTAAAAGAGCCGGTTGGCGTGTGTGCGGCCATTACGCCGTGGAATTTCCCCAATGCCATGATTACCCGCAAAGCCGGTGCCGCCTTGGCCGCAGGCTGCACGATGGTGCTCAAGCCTGCCAGCCAAACGCCGCTCTCGGCACTGGCCATTGCGGTGTTGGCCGAGCGGGCAGGCATTCCGGCGGGGGTGTTTAACGTGGTGACAGGGGATGCTCGCACCATTGGCGGCGAACTGAGCCGCCATCCCAGCGTGCGGAAACTGTCGTTTACTGGCTCGACCGAAGTGGGGCGGCTGCTGTTGGCGCAATGCGCCCCCACCGTCAAAAAAATGTCGATGGAGCTGGGCGGCAATGCGCCGTTTATCGTGTTTGACGATGCCGACCTCGATGCCGCCGTCGAAGGCGCGATGGTGTCCAAATACCGCAATGCGGGGCAAACCTGTGTCTGTGCCAACCGGCTCTATGTGCAATCGGGGGTGTATGCCGCCTTTGCCGACAAACTCGCCCATGCCGTGGCTGCCCTTACCGTCGGGAATGGGATGGCCGATGGCATCACCCAAGGCCCGCTGATTGACCACGCCGCCGTTGCCAAGGTGGAAAGCCATATCGCCGATGCCCTCAGCAAGGGGGCGCAGCTCAAGGTAGGCGGCCAACGCCACGCCCTCGGCGGCACGTTCTTTCAGCCCACCGTGCTGACCGAAGTCACCCAAGCCATGCACGTTGCCCGCGAAGAAACCTTTGGCCCTGTCGCGCCCTTGTTTCGCTTTGACACCGAGGCCGAGGTCATCGCCATGGCCAACGATACCGAGTTTGGGCTGGCCAGCTATTTTTACAGCCGCGACATTGGGCGGGTGTGGCGGGTTGCCGAACAGTTGGAGTACGGCATGGTCGGCATCAATACAGGGCTGATTTCGAACGAAACCGCACCGTTTGGCGGGGTCAAGCAATCGGGGCTGGGGCGCGAGGGCTCGCACTTTGGGATAGAGGATTACCTAGAAGTGAAATATGTGCTGATGGGCGGGATTTAAGCGCGGGTTCGAGGCGCGGGCTCGAAGCCCAAGTCCGGCTCTCGCCGACGGGTTGTGACTCCCGCTGCGGCGGCGCAGGCCAGCAGCGGCGGGGAATCACCGCCCAGCCCGAGCAACGGTGTGATTGGCACC
>CALMOJ010000219.1 GCA_937871815.1 uncultured Neisseriales bacterium | reverse complement strand
CTGGCGCAGTGGTTTGAGCGGTTTGTTTATCGGCAGTGAGCGTCATGCTCTGGCTGTTGCTGTACCGCCTAGGCCACCAAACAAAGATAGCCTTGAATGGGGTTTCGGTGCGCATATCACACACAGGTCGGTCACGGTGCTGGTGGACGTAGTACAGACCAGCACGGCTGATGCCAAGTGCACGGCAAATCGTGCCTTGGCGATGCGCCTTGTTCAGCTGGCTGTCAATTTCCTTTGGATTCCATCTATCGGGGTGTTCGAAAAGAGTAGACCACGACATTACTGAAGAAAGCGGGTATCTGCTGGGATGGTGGGGGGTGAATCAAGCATGGGCAGGCTCAACCGACGAATACGGGCAAGCACGGTGTGCAGGGCTTCACGGGCTTTTTCGGTGTCGTAGTGCGCTTGCAGGTTAAGCCAGGTTTGCGCATCCGTCCCAAAGAACGCGGCAAGGCGTAGGGCGGTGTCTACCGATATGCCTCGCAAGCCGCGGACAATTTCATTGATTCGGCGCGGGGGGATGCCTATCGCCTTGGCAAGGGCGTACTGGCTAATCCCCATCGGCAATAAGTCCTCCAGCAAAATCGCCCCAGGGTGGGTTAGAACCTGTTTACGATCTGCGAAGCTCGGGTGATCCTGCGTTGAAATTCACAAAAAAAATGCGTGTAGATTCAGTCCCAACGGCGTTTTTTTCCGAATTTCGCCTTGGCTGACCCTTCGTTCGCTAGATCGTAAACAGGCTCTTAGTTGATTGCGCCGGTTTCTCCGGCGGGCGGGGCGGTGGTGTCTTCATCTTGCGCTGCCACAATCTCGTGGAGGGCTTGGGCGGCCAGTTCGTCGTTAAACCAGCCTTCTACCACGGTTTCGACTGTGTCCATCCCCTGCTTTTTCAGGCTAGAGAACAGCTGCACGCTGACTTGCGGATGGTCTTTGAGCTCGGCTTTGACGGCGGCCAGCGTCTTGGCTTGTTCTTGGCGTGAGAGCTTGTCCGACTTGGACAGCAAAATATGGACAGGCTTACCCGTGCTGCCGAAATAGTTCAGCATGTGCCAATCAAGGTCTTTGAGCGGGTGGCGGGCATCCATAATCAGCAGCAAGCCAATCAGGCTGGTGCGTTCGCGCAGATAGCGGCCTAGGAGTTCGACCCAGTGCACCCGAATCGCTTCGGGCACTTGGGCATAGCCATAGCCTGGTAAATCGACCAAAAAGCGTTCTTGCCCCAAGTCGAAAAAGTTAATGTGCTGGGTGCGGCCTGGTGTTTTGGAGACAAAAGCCAAGCGGGTGCGGTTGGCCAGTGTATTGAGTGCGCTGGATTTACCCGCGTTGGATCGCCCTGCAAAAGCCACTTCTGCGCGGGTATAGGGCAGGGTGTTGAGGTGATTGACGGTAGTAAAAAAGGTGGCGTTTTGAAAGAGAGGCATGGTCGTCCGGTTCGGTAGCAAGCACACCCCGCCGCAGGGGCGGCAGGGGTCAATAAACGCCCATTTTTACCGCTACGCTGCTACCTAGCCAGCTTTTTTGTGCGAAAGACCTGACTAATTGGGTGTGATACGCAAAAAAAACACGAAACAGCAGGGTGGAAGTGGTCACGCCAAACGCGGTTGGTATAGAATATTTCGGTTCAAAAATCTGCTACTGACCGCCATATTAGTGTGGCTCACCAAGCGCATCGTAGACAGTGCTTGGTTGGGTGGGTTTGGTTAGCCACGTTACACGTCAAAAATCTTAAGGAGTCTCCATGAAAGTTACCAAGCTACTGGCACTTTGCGGCCTTGCCTCGGCCAGTTTGGCGTTTGCAAACACGCCTACCGCGCCTGCTGCCAAAGCCGACCCTGCCAAAGGTAAGGTAATTGCCGAGCAAGTGTGTGCCGCTTGCCACAGCGCAGATGGCAACAGCGCTGTCCCTGCGAACCCTGTTTTGGCAGGCCAAGGGGCTGACTACCTGAACAAACAGCTCACCGAATTCAAAGCCGGCGTGCGCAAAAACCCCATCATGAATGGCATGACCGCCGCGCTGTCAGTGGATGACATGAAAAACCTCTCGGCTTATTTCGCCGAGCAAAAGCCTAAAGCCCGCGAAGCCGGTGATAAAACCCAAATGCC
>CALMOJ010000218.1 GCA_937871815.1 uncultured Neisseriales bacterium | reverse complement strand
GACGACAAGCCCTCTGTGAAAGCTGATGCCAAAGGCGACAAGGGCGACAGCAAAGCTGACAACAAACCGGCCGCCAAAGCCGAGGGCAAGACCAGCCCCGCCAATGGCACCGGTACCGGCAAAACCGACAGCAAAGCCAAGGTCAGCAACCCCTTTGCTGATGAGCTATTGGCCGATTTGGGCAGCAGCAACGCCACCCACAAGCCCACTGCCAAAGTCACCCAAGCCGGTGCCAAAGAAGGCGTGGCAGGCGGTGCGGCGACTGGCACCAAGGCCGCGAATGGCGAGTATATTGCCCAAGTCGTGGCGCGGATTCGACCGCATGTGCAGGTGCCGGAGGCACTCTCTGGCAACCCCAAAGCGGTGGTTGAAGTCACCTTGCTGCCCAGCCTAGAGGTGCGCGACGTAAAGCTGCTGCAATCGTCAGGCAACGCCGCTTATGATGAAGCCGTGCAGCGGGCAGTGTGGATGGCCAAGACCTTTCCGCCCTTGCCCGCAGGGGTGGCTTTTGGCGATTATCGGCGGCTGAAATTAGAGTTCCGCCCTAAATAGATGGCAGACAGCGTGTCTGCCCCTTTTTAATCTTTGTCCTTAGGAGAAGTGCCGCATGGTGTCTTTTCGTCAGTGGTTGCCGCAGAGCGTGCTGGCATTGTGTTGTGTGTTGATGGGCGGACTGGCTCAGGCCGATATGACCATCGAAATTGTCGGTGGCGGCGCGAACCGTCACCCCATCATCATCCAGCCCTTTGCCGCAGAAAATACGGTCAACGGCGGCTTGACCCCGACCATTCGCAGCGACTTGGCCCGTACCGGTGTGTTTAACGTGCTTGAGCCCAATACCACAGGGGCAATGAGCGTGGCGGTGGGGCAAGTCAGCAACAGTGGCGGCACCCTCAGCGTCACCTTTACGCTGACCGATACCGCCCAGAAAAAACGTCTTACCGGCGGGACAATTACCGTCCCCGCTGACGATGCCCGCCCTGCCGCCCATCGCATCGCCGATATGATTTACGAAGCCATTACCGGCGAGCGCAGCATCTTTTCCACCCAAATCGCCTATGTGCTGCGGATGGGGAAAAGCTACCAGCTGCAAGTGGCCGATGCCGATGGCGGCAATGCCCAAACCTTGCTGCGCAGTACCGAGCCGATTATTTCGCCCACATGGAGTCCTGATGGCGGACGGCTGGCCTATGTCTCGTTCGAAACCCGTAAACCGGTGGTGTATGTTCACACCTTGGCCAGTGGCGCACGTCGTCCGGTGGCGGCATTTAAGGGCAGCAATTCCGCCCCGTCATGGAGTGCCGATGGCAGCCGTTTGGCTGTGGTGCTGACCCGCGATGGTCATTCGCAGATTTACGCCGTGCCTGCTGCAGGGGGCGATGCGGTGCGTTTGTCGCAAAGCCAAGGGATTGATACCGAGCCGCATTACAGCGCCGATGGCAGCCGGATTGTGTTTACCTCTGACCGTGCGGGTGGGCCGCAAATTTACAGCATGTCGGCCAACGGCGGCGCAGCCAGCCGCGTCACCTTTGAGGGGAACTACAACGTCTCGCCCCGCCTTTCCCCCGACGGCAAAGCGATGGCGTATATTCGCCGAGAGGGCGGCAAATACCGTGTGATGCTGCATGATTTTGCCACCGGTCAGGCTAACCCCCTGACCCAAACCGTGTTGGATGAATCCCCTAGCTTTGCCCCGAACGGCAAGATGATTTTGTACGCCACCGAGCAAGGCGGGCGCGGCGTGTTGTATGCCGTTAGCCGCGATGGCCAAACCCGTACCCGCCTGACCACGGCGGGGGGCGATGTGCAAGAGCCTGCTTGGGGGCCTTTTCCCCGCTAGATTTGAGCCGACACACAAGCGTGAGACGGCTGCCCCGCTTTAATTTTTGATTTGGAGAATGACACATGAAGTTAACCCACCTGATGCTGGTGCTTGCTGCGGCAGGCGTATTGTCGGCGTGCTCTAGCACCAAACCTACCGATGGCGCAGATGGCCAAGCCGGTGCACAAGGCACGTCTGGCGTGATGGTTGATGCCTATGGTGCCAACGGCGCAAATGGTATGAATGGCGCAAACGGAGCCAATGGCAGCGGCGGACGGGGCGGCAAGGCAGGTGAAACTGCCGGTAATGACAAACTTAACGACCCCAAAAGCATCCTGTCTAAGCGCAGCGTTTATTTTGGTTTTGACAGTGCCGAAGTCACCAGCGAATACCGCCCTGTGGTCGAAGCCCATGCTAGTTTCTTGAAGGACTACACCGGTCGCCAAATCAAGATTGTGGGCAATACCGACTTGCGTGGCAGCCGTGAATACAACCTTGGCCTTGGGCAGCGTCGCGCCGAAAGCGTGAAGAGCATGTTGCGGGTGCTGGGTGTGCCCGAAGCCCGCCTAGAAGCCGTCAGCTACGGCAAAGAAAAGCCCCGTTCCACCGGCAGTAGCGAGGCTGACTTTGCCCAAAACCGCCGCGCCGATGTGGTGTATAACGGCGAATAATG
>CALMOJ010000217.1 GCA_937871815.1 uncultured Neisseriales bacterium | reverse complement strand
TCTTTGCCCGTTGGTAGCTAGGTCACCAAGGTTTGGGCGGCGTTGTTGGCCATCGCGTTCCAGTGCCCGCCCGCTTGCAACTTCGGCTGCCGCTTGATGGCGAAATGGGTGGGGGGGGGGGTTTCGCTGGTGGGGGTGGTGGTGCACGCGGCGGCCAGGAGGCTCAGACCGAGTGCCACGCTGCCCCGCACAGTACGGGCTAAAGCATGAGAGCGAAAAAGGGTGGGCTGCATGTGGCGGGCTCAACAAAAGAAGGAGGTAAAAGATTATGCCAGCTCGTTATCTTAATGGGGGGCTTAATGGTGGCAGATAAGGCAAATAATCTTCCCGCGCCCTGCCCCAGAAAAATCCCCCGCCGTACGCCCCAGTCTCGTCCCCTAGCCCAAATGAACTACCCGCCCTAGCCCAACTGCGCTGCCTGCTGCCCCCTTCCGGCGAATGTTGGTGCTGTGCTGTGCCGCCTAAGCTGACAGATATTCGAAAAACCGTATTTTCGCACCCAGACGACGGTCGTCTTGGGTGAACGTCACGCACCGGAGACAGCATGAGCCACTTTCTCGACCGGCTGAGATTTTTCAGCAAAACCAAGGACACCTTCGCCAACGGTCACGGCGCGGTGGTAGAAGAAGACCGCACTTGGGAAAACACCTACCGTCAACGGTGGCAGCACGACAAAATTGTCCGTTCCACCCACGGGGTCAATTGCACCGGCTCGTGTAGCTGGAAGGTGTATGTCAAAAATGGCCTGATTACGTGGGAAACCCAACAGACCGACTACCCCCGCACCCGTCCCGATTTGCCCAACCACGAACCCCGTGGCTGCCCACGCGGCGCGTCTTATAGCTGGTATGTCTATTCAGCCCAACGGGTCAAACACCCTTTGGTGCGTGGCCGGTTGGCAAAAATGTGGCGTGAAGCCCGCAAAACCCTAGGGCCGATTGAGGCATGGCATTCCATTAGCCAAAACCCCGAAAAAGCCAAGGCCTACAAGTCCGTGCGCGGCCAAGGGGGCTTTGTGCGGGCGAGCTGGGATGAGGTGAACGAAATCATCGCCGCCGCCAACGCCCACACCATCAAAAACTTTGGCCCTGACCGTGTACTGGGCTTTTCGCCGATTCCGGCCATGTCGATGGTGAGCTATGCCGCCGGTAGCCGCTATTTGAGCTTGCTGGGTGGCGTGCCGCTGTCGTTCTACGACTGGTATTGCGACTTGCCACCGGCCAGCCCGCAAATCTGGGGCGAGCAAACCGACGTCGCCGAATCCGCCGACTGGTATAACTCGAATTACCTGATGGTCTGGGGCTCTAACATCCCCATGACCCGCACCCCCGATGCCCACTTCTATACCGAAGTCCGCTACAAAGGCACCAAGACCGTCGCCGTCTCCAGCGACTTTGGCGAAATGGCCAAGTTCGGTGATATTTGGCTCGCGCCTAAACAAGGCACCGATGCTGCTCTCGCCATGGCGATGGGGCATGTGGTGCTGTCCGAATGGCACAAAACCGGCAAGAGCGACTATTTCACCGCCTACGGCAAGCAATACACCGACTTCCCGATGCTGGTCATGCTGGACGAAAAAGCCGGTCAGACTGTGCCAGGGTATTTCCTCCGCGCGTCTAACCTCGCCAACAATCTGGACGAAGCCAATAACCCCGAGTGGAAGACCCTGTGCCTAGACCAAACCACCGGTAACGTAGTCGCGCCCAATGGCACGATTGGCTTCCGTTGGGGCGAGGCCGGCGAGAAAGTCGGGCGTTGGAATCTACAGATGAAAGACGGCAAGCTGGGCGGCGAAATCGACCCGCAGCTGTCCTTGATTGACTGCGCCGATAGCGTGATGTCGGTGTCTTTCCCTTACTTTGGCAGCGAGCACGACGAACTCCTGCCGCGCAACGTGCCGGTTAAGAAAATCACCCTCGCCGATGGCAGCACACGCCACGTCGCCACGGTGTTTGACTTGATGATGGCCAACTACGGCGTAGACCGTGGCTTGGGCGGCGGCAATGTCGCCAGCAGCTTTGACCAAGACATCCCCTACACCCCCGCTTGGCAAGAAAAACACACCGGCGTGAAGCCTGCGTTGGTGGTGCAAGTGGCGCGTGAATTTGCGGACAATGCCCACAAAACCAACGGGCGCAGCATGGTGATTGTCGGGGCGGCCCTCAATCACTGGTACCACATGGATATGACCTATCGCGGCATCATCAACCTGTTGGTGATGTGCGGTTGCGTGGGGCAAAGTGGCGGCGGCTGGGCACACTATGTCGGCCAAGAAAAACTCCGCCCGCAAACCGGCTGGGCACCCCTCGCGTTTGCCGGTGACTGGGTGCGTCCTTCTCGCCAAATGAACGGCACCAGCTTCTTCTATGCCCACACCAGCCAATGGCGGCATGAAAAGCTCGGTACCAGCGAAATTCTGTCGCCCACCGCCGATGGCAAGCTCAAGTCGATGGCACTGCTCGACTTTAACGCCAAGTCCGAACGCATGGGCTGGCTGCCTTCCGCCCCGCAGTTGTCCGCCAACCCGCTGGACGTGGTGCAAGCCGCCGAAGCCGCCGGCCAAGACCCGATTCAGTACGCCGTGCAGCGACTCAAATCCGGCGAGCTGGATATGGCGTGTAACGACCCTGACAATCCGCAAAATTTCCCGCGTAACCTGTTTGTGTGGCGTTCCAATATTTTGGGCAGCTCCGGCAAGGGGCATGAATACTTCCTCAAGTATTTGCTTGGCACACAAAACGCGGTGATGAACGACGAAGAAGGCTGCATCAAGCCAGAAACCGTCAAGATTCGCCCTGCGGTAGAAGGCAAGCTCGACCTGTTGACCGTGCTGGACTTCCGCATGTCCACCACCTGTCTTTACGCCGACATCGTGTTGCCGACGGCCACTTGGTACGAAAAAGACGACCTCAACACCTCCGATATGCACCCCTTTATTCACCCGTTGAGTGAAGCCGTGCAGCCGTTGTGGGAAGCCAAGAGCGACTGGGAAATCTACAAGGGGCTGGCCAAGAAGTTCACCGAAATTGCCGGCGAAACCCTCGGCACGCGCAAGGATTTGGTGCTGACCCCGCTGATGCACGATACCCCGCAAGAGCTGGGCCAGCCTTTCGACCCGCGTGACTGGAAGCTGGGCGAATGCGACCCGATTCCAGGCAAAACCATGCCCGCCATGACCGTGGTGGAGCGGAACTACCGCGACATCTACAAAAAGTTCACCTCGATTGGCCCCTTGCTGGAAAAAGTGGGCAATGGCGGTAAGGGCATTGCGTGGAAGACCGGCCATGAAGTGGACGTGCTGCGCGGCATTAACCGCACGGTGCTGGAAGAAGGCGTATCCCAAGGCCAGCCGCGTCTGGATACCGCGATTGATGCCGCCGAGATGATTTTGTCGCTGGCGCCCGAAACCAACGGCCATGTGGCGGTAAAAGCATGGGAAGCCCTGAGCAAAATCACGGGGCTGGATCACACCCATCTGGCCTTGCCCCGCGAACACGACACTATCCGTTTCCGTGATGTGCAAGCCCAGCCACGCAAAATTATCAGCTCACCAACGTGGTCAGGGCTGGAAAGCGAAACCGTCAGCTACAACGCCGGTTATACCAACGTTCATGAATACATCCCTTGGCGCAC
>CALMOJ010000216.1 GCA_937871815.1 uncultured Neisseriales bacterium | reverse complement strand
GTAAACAGGTTCTCAGCCCGACAAATAGACCGGCCTCCCCATGCGGTACACCGCAAAATGGCGGAGGCCGCAACGCCCCTTCCGCCCCGATATTCAGAGAAAGCCAGACCATGCCCACTGTATCCGCCCCGCCTTCCCCCTCGGATGCTGCCCCAGCGGCTTTGCCCGTCCATTACCAGTGGAATGAAGCCGCGCTGCGGGAACGTTTGCTGACCGGCCTGACCACAGGGCGGTTGACGGTCAAAACCGAGGCAGAAGCCGCCCGCACCGCCCTGCTTGGCCTTGCGCCGCCCTCTGCTGCCACGCCCCACCCCGCTGCAGAATGGGTCGATGCCCATCTCAGCACCGACTGCCGCCGCCGCTTATTGGCCACCCTGCGCCAAGCCCGTTCACGCGCGGCACGGGGGGTGAAGTATGTGGCACTGAAACCGGTCGAATATCAGCAATTGCAGCTTTTGCGTGCCCTGAACGACACACGGCAACGGGTACTGCTATCGGCGGCAGACCGGACGCTGTTGCATGATTTGGGGGCATGGCTGCCCGCCGCCCCAACCGCTATTCCGCCCTCTCTGCCGCTGTATAGCCACACCGTCCCTGCGGGCTCGCCGCTATTGGCTGACGATGCGGTGGAGGATGTAATTGACCTGAACACCCACCTGATTCCGCATCGCGAAGCCACGTTTATGGTCAAGGTCAAAGGAGATTCGATGCAGGGTGCCGGTATCGAAGAGGGCGATATGCTGCTGGTGGACCGCACCTTGCCGCCTGTCCACGGCAAAATTGTGGTGGCCGCCATCGAGGGGGAATTAACGGTGAAGCGGCTGGCACTGCGCGGCGACCAAGTGCAGTTGTGCCCCGAAAACGCCGCCTACGCGCCGCTCACGCTGCTGCCGGAGCAGGATTTGCAGATATTGGGCGTGGTGCGTAGTGTGATTCGCACGTTGTAGCCCCCCTTCATCGCCCCGCCAAGGGCACACGCATCACCACCACCAAACCGCCTTCTGGGCGGTTTTTTGCGTGCATCGTGCCGCCGTGGGTAGCCAAAGCACGCTCGGCAATCGCCAGTCCCAATCCGTAGCCAGCGGGGTTGCTGGCAGAGGGTGAGGGCGGCGCATCAGGGCGGGGCGGCGGCGGGCTGCCACGGTAAAATGCCCTAAAAATCAGTGGCAAGGTGTCTTCGGGTACGCCGTCTCCCGTATCCGATACCGACACCACCCAACTCCGACAGTGGCGGTCGAGGTGGCTTTCGATGGTGACCACGCCGTGGGCAGGGCTGTATTTGATGGCATTGCGTATCACGTTTTCAAAAGCCCGCGCCAGCAGGGCAGGTTGACCATGCAGCGGGGCTTCGGTCGCGCCTTGGTAGCAGAGGGAAAGCCCCTGCGCTTCGGCTTCAAACTGGGCATCGGCCAGCAGGTCTTCCAACAGTGCCACGCCATCAAAGGCTTCGGCGGGGGCGTGCGGCATACCCGATTCCAGCCGTGCCAAGGTCAGCACTTCGCCCACCAGCGTGTCGAGCCGCCCAATTTCGCGCTCTAATCGGGTCAGCATGGTGGGCAATTTGTCCGGTGTTTGGGCAATCAGCCCAATGGCAACGTGGAGCCGCGCCAAGGGGGAACGCAGCTCGTGCGAGACATCGTGCAGCAGGCGGCGTTGTGCCCCAATCAGGGTCTCGAGCTGCTGGGTCATGGCATCAAAGTCCTGCCCCAGCTCGCCCAGCTCATCCCGCCGCCGTCCCATCCGTGGCGAGACACGGGTATCCAGCTGCCCCGCTGCCACGGATTTGACCGCTTGGCGTAGCTGACGGATGGGGCTAACCACATACCATGCCAGTACGACACTAAAACCAAGGCTGACCAAGAGCCCCGCCACAATATGCCGCCACGGCACATGGGGTCGATAGGGCGGCGGCGCAGACGGTGGCTGATGCCTCCCGCCTAGCGAAAAAATCCCGTCAAACGGGGGGCGGTGTGCATCGGTGGCATGGACAAAAACCAAGTACGTTTCGCCGTCGCGGGTCGGCAACCAGCGGGCGGCACTCTCGGGCTGATTCAGGTCGGCAAGGCGGCGTGCTTGCGCCAGTTTCTCGGGGGGAAGGGGGCGGTTCATCAGCTCTTGGCCGTGGGCATCCACCACAAAAATCGGCGTGGGGCGGCCACGGTGCGTCCAGCTGGGCAGCATCTGGCGCAGGCTGTCACCGCCAGCGGTGCGCAAAATACTGGCGACAATGGTCAGCTGCTCTCGGGTGAAGGGGTCGGTATGGGTTTCGTTTTCTTGGGCGTGGCTGAGCCAAACCAAGCTCCCCGCCAAACCCGCCGTCAGCAACAGTGCCAGCCAAAACGCGATAAAAAACTTCCAGAACAACCGTCCCATGTGTCTTCCTTTTTTGCCTGCTGGCTCATGCCGCGCCGCGCATTCCTGCCGCCCCAGCGGTTCGCCACGCTAAATGCGCCGTTGCCGTGGGATGCCCTCCGCTATCGGGCTGAAGTCCGACCTACCACACCGCGCCCCTTCGCCGACGGGCTGTTATTCCCCTTCGGCGAAGGGGGGGGCGACGGTGCAGCCGGACGGGGTGGTTGGTGGCGACGCTGCCAGAGCCCAAACCAAAACCCAACCACCCCGCCTCGACGGGGCACGCCTCCTCCGATGAAGAGGGGAATCACGGCCAAACCCCGCTGCCACCAGTGGCGCAATAAGCACAACCCGCGTTCACCTCACCCGAGTCTCGCAGATCGTAAACAGGTTCTTACGCGCCGCGCCACTGATAGCCCACCCCTCGGATGGTGTGTATCCACGGCTGGCCATCGGGGTGCTCGCCGAGCTTTTGCCGGATGCTGCTTAAATGCACATCCAAGCTCCGGTCAAAGCGGGCGAGGCTGCGCCCAAGGGCTTGTTCGGAGAGCTCTGCTTTGCTCACCACTTGGCCTGCCTGCCGCACCAACACCAGCAGGATATTGAATTCGGTGCTGGTCAAATTTAGCGGCTGACCTCGCCAATGGGCGGTGCGCTGGGCGGGGGCCAGCAGCACATCCCCCACGGCCAGCGCCTCTTGGCTGCTGGCCGTGGCTTTGCCCGCCTGAAACCGCCGCAGGACTGCGCGAATCCGCGCCACCAGCTCTCTGGGGCTACAGGGTTTGGGCACATAGTCATCCGCGCCCAGCTCCAAGCCCACAATCCGGTCCACGTCGTCGCCCTTGGCGGTCAACATAATCACCGGCATATCGCTGTGGCGACGCAGGTGGCGCAACACGTCGATGCCGCTGAGCCCCGGCATCATCACGTCCAGCACGGCCAAGGCATAGGGCGTGGCATCCAGCAGCCGAATGCCGCTTTCGCCATCGTGCGCCATGCTGACTTCAAAGCCTTCTTGGCTCAAATATTCTTGCAGCAGCTCGGCAAGTTCGGTGTCGTCATCAACCAGCAAGAGGTGGGGCATGGTGGCGGGCTCGGGGTGTCGGTGGCGGGGGAAGTCATGATAGCGGGCAGCAAGGGGGTGGCGGCAGGGAATGCGCGGGCCTTTACAAAGCTTTACCCATCTTTACATGGACTTTGATTTTCGATTCTGGGGCTTATGCAAAAATCTGGGCATCACACAAGCACCCCAAAATGGGCACGTCGCCCTGCCCCGTCACCTTGACGGTTTTTGCCAGCAAGACCCCAACCGGTCGCCCCCAAAGAAGGAGCTTTACCATGGCTATGAGCATCGGCAGCACCAGCAGCTACGCTAGCGCCCTCAACCAGACAACACGCCCCCCGCGCCTTGACCCCAGCAAGATGGCGGAAAACCTGTTTTCTAAGCTCGATACCCAAAATAAGGGCTATCTGGATACGGCAGACTTTGCCAATGCCTTGCAGGGTCTTAGCAGCAAAACGAGCACCAGCAGCACGACCACGGCCAGTACCAGCACCAGCGGCACCGGTCTAACCGCCAGCAGCACCAACACCAACACCAGCGTCAGTGCAGACCAAGTGCTGTCGGCGCTGGATACCAACGGCGATGGCAAAGTCACCAAGGATGAAATGTCGTCCAATCTGAAGAAAATGGCGGCAGAGTTGGATAGTCAGTTCAACGCGATGCGGATGGCACAGGCAGGGGGTCAAGCCGGTGGGATGCCGCCACCGCCGCCCCGTGATAGTGACCGTGATGGCGATAACGATGCAGGGATGAGCAAAGACCAGCTCACCCAAGTCGCCAGCACCACTACCGACAGCAAACTGGCCGCACTGACCAGCAAAATGGCCAGCAATTTTGACGCAGCGGACACCAATGGGGATGGCAAAGTCTCGCGTACCGAGGCGATGACCTATGACCAAAAGACCCAAAGCACTAGCAGCACGGCGAGTACGAGCAAGACGACCAGTACAGCTGCAACCAGCACCGACAGCACCACCGCCACCGACAGCAGCAAGAGCGAGAGCGAGACCTTGGTGTTTAAGCGCATCTTGGATTTGATGAAGCAGTACCGTGACCAAGCGACGGCAGGGGTTTCGATCGCTGTGGCCGCTGATACGCAAAACACCCGCACCCGCTTGAGTGCTTTGGCGTAATGGCATGACACGGTGAGGGGGGGGCGAGGGGCGGTTACGGTGAGGTCGGGTGACAACCAGACAAACACGGCCCATCGCCTCCCTTCCCCCCGCAAAAATTCCCAACGGTAAGACTGGATTAAGCCATCCGCGCCACACTGGTGCAGAAATTCCACACCTGTGATAGGGCTATCGCCCGCCGCGTGGCTTCCCCCTACAATCCACGCCCTGATGTTTCCAAGGAGATTGCGATGTCTTTCCGCCTCACCCCCCTTAGCCGATTGCTGTGCCGTAGTGCCATCCTTGCCGCCGCCCTCAGCCTAAGCCAGCCCGCTTTGGCCCTCGACAAAGGCACGGTCGCGCCCGCCATTGAGCTGCCCAGTGCCGATGGCACGTTCAAACTCAGCCAGTACCAAGGCAAAGTGGTGTATGTCGATTTTTGGGCTTCGTGGTGTGGGCCTTGCCGTCAGTCGTTTCCGTGGATGAATGCGATGCAGGCCAAGTATCGCGCCCAAGGCTTGCAGGTTGTCGGGATTAACCTCGATGCCAAGCCCGCCGATGCCAGCAAATTCTTAGCCGAAACGCCTGCCCAATTTACCGTGGCGTTTGACCCCAAAGGCACGACTCCACGGCTGTATGCGGTCAAAGGGATGCCCACCAGCTTTTTGGTCGGGCGAGACGGCAAAATCATTTCCGAACACACCGGCTTTCATGATGGCCAACGCGCCGAGCTTGAAAAGACCTTACAACAAGCTTTAGGAGCGAAATAATCATGCGCTTTATCACCAAAACCACACTCAGCCGCGCGGTACTGGCGGTTAGCGCATTGATGGTATTGGCCGGCTGCGGGCTGGTGAAGCCCGTGCAGCCGTGGGAAAAAGGTACGTTGGCTCGCCCTGAAATGACGTTTGAGGGCGATAAGCTCGATGCCAAATTTACCGAGCACATCTATGGCAGCAAAGAAGGCGCGTCAGGCGGCGCAGGGGTGGGCGGCGGCGGCTGTGGCTGTAACTAAACGCCCCGCGCCGCGCACCATCCGCACCCCCCGACTTTTTGCCTGAGGACTACGCCATGACTTCGACCCCCCTTTGCCCTACTGCACCCGCCACCCCCGCCGCCTTGCCCCCCTTGGGCATGGCGCTGCTGACCGCCGCCCTATGCCTGCCCCTCGCGCCCCTTGCGCAAGCCGAATCCCAGCCCGAGCGCGGCAGCATTACGCTGAAATACCTTGATTACAAAGACAGCCAACCCGGCTGGAATCGCATCTGGGTTCACGCCCCATCTGTGGCCGTTTTAGCCCCTGTGGGTGAAAACTGGTCAGTGGCTGGCTCGCTGGTTTCCGACGTGCTGTCTGGTGCGTCACCGGCTTACCACGCCGAACCCAACCCATTCAAAATCCACGAGCACCGCAAGGCAGGGGACTTTACCGTGACCCGCTATTTGCCACGGGGCACATTTGCGCTGGGGGCGAGCTACTCCACCGAATCCGACTATGTGTCGCGAGGCATTACCGCCCAAGGCAGCTTTGCCAGCGAAGACAAAAACACCACGTTTAGCGGTGGGCTGGGGCTGACCAGTGACCAAATCAACCCAAACAATAAAGTGGTGGTTAACGAGCGCAAAAACATCACCGACCTGATGGTGGGGGTCACGCAGGTGCTGTCGCCTAACGACATTGCCCAACTGAACCTGACCTATGTTCACGGCACCGGCTACTACTCCGACCCCTACAAGCTGCTGGACAACCGCCCGCGCAATCGCAACCAAACGGCCATGCTGCTCCGCTGGAATCACCATCTGGACAGCACCGACGGCACCACCCGCCTGAGCTATCGCTATTACACCGACACCTATCACGTCAAAGCCCACACCCTGACCGCCGAATACGTGCAGCCCTTGGCTTCGGGCTGGACGCTGACCCCGATGCTGCGCTTCCATACCCAAGGTGCGGCCTCGTTTTACGTCGAAGCCGATGGCTCGGGCTATCCGGTCTTGCCGCCTGACTATGCCCCAGGCCGAATCGTATCCGAAGACCAACGGCTGTCGGCTTTTGGTGCGTTCACCTATGGGCTAAAAGTCGCCAAGCAATTGGATAAAGACTGGTCGATGGATGTGAAGGTGGAGCAATACCAACAAAACGGCGCGTGGCGGGTGTTTGGAACGGGCAGCAAAAACATCGCGCCGTTTGATGCCCGCATGATTCAGCTTGGCGTATCGCGGCTGTTTTAAGGGCAGAAACCATGTCGATTGCTGCCCCCGCCACCCTGTTTCACACGCCGTTTGAAGCGATGGCCAGCCGCTGCGAGGTCAAGCTCAACGCCCCGACCGCTGCGGCGGCGCAACGCTACGCCGACTTGGCCATTGCCGAGGTGAAGCGGATTGAACACGCTTATTCTCGCTATCGGCCAGACAGCGTGGTGTCGCGCATCAACGCGGCGGCAGGCGGCAAAAGTGCGGTGTTGTGCGATGCCGAAACCGTGTCGCTGCTGGATTACGCCGGTTCGCTGTTTGCTATGAGCGATGGGCTATTTGACATCACCTCTGGCGTGCTGCGGCAGGCGTGGAACTTCAAGCAGGCCAAAGTGCCCAGCCCCAGCCGTCTCAAGCCTTTGCTGGATTTGGTTGGCTGGGCGCGGGTGGAACGGGACGGGGCACGGATTCGGCTGCCACAGGCCGGCATGGAGCTGGACTTCGGCGGCTTTGGCAAGGAGTACGCCGCCGACCGTGCCGCTGCGGTGCTGATGGATGTGGGCGTGACCCAAGGCTATGTGAATTTGGGCGGCGATATGCGGGTGATAGGCCCGCAGCCCGATGGTTCGCCGTGGGCGGTGGGCATTCAAGACCCCCGTCGGGCGGGGCAGGTGATTGCCACCATCCCCGTAAGCTCAGGGGCGTTGGCGACCAGCGGCGACTACGAACGGTTTTTTGAACATAAGGGACGGCGGTACTGTCACATTCTCAACCCGCACACCGGCTATCCCGTGGCGCACTGGCAGTCGGTGAGCGTGCTGGCCCCGCTGTCGATTACGGCAGGCAGTTGCACCACGATTGCCATGCTCAAAGCCGCAGATGGGGCGGCCTTCTTGGCGCAGACGGGGTTGATGTATCTGACGATTGATGCACATGGCCAGTTTGGGCAGCCCCCTGCTTAGAGCCTGTTTACGATCTCAATGGCACAGGGGTTGCCAAGGCGAAATTCGGAAAAAAACGCCGTTGGATTTGAATCCACACGCATGTTTTTACGAATTTCAACGCAGGATCACCCGAGTCTCGCAGATCGTAAACCGCTTCTAAAACGGTACAGGGCAGACCACGGCAGTGGTGCTTTCGCCGTTAATGCCATCAACAAAGCTGGCGAGGCGTTTTTCCCACTGGCCGTCGGCACTGGCTACCCGTGCGGCGGTAAACAGCAGCCTGTGGGTGAGGATTTTCTCGACCTCGGCGGGCTTGCCGTCCACCTCAATGGCAAATTCTCCGGCTGGGGAGGACAAGCTGACGGTGCGGGTAATTGCCGTGACGTTTAGCCCCTGCCAGCGGCCTTCGACGGGCACGCCGAGCAAAAACATATCCTCGTTCACCGCCACCCGCAGCGGCACCCCCACGCTCTCGGCGAGGTGAGGCGGCAGGGTGGCTTGGGTAGCGGGGACGACGGTGGGCGGCTGCCCCGATACCGTCCCGAGCGATTGCAGCAGCGTGGTTAACGTCGGATTGCCCGCGCAGCCCTGCTCAATCCCTGCCAAGAGGCCATCTAAATTGGCGGGCTCGGCGGCCATGCTGGGCGCGACCAGCCCGCAGCCCAGCCACGCGGCCAACAGCATCCCCCACAAACCCCGCTGCATTATTGGTCTGCCTTATGCTTGGCCGCCAACCGGACGTAGTGGGCGGTGGAGTAGGTCAGAAAGGTACGTTCTTCGTCGGTCAGGGGGCGGGCTTGTTTGACGGGGCTGCCAACATACAAATAGCCCGAGGCCAGCCGCTTGCCTGGGGGGACGAGGCTACCGGCGCCGATGATGACATCGGATTCAATCACCGCTTTATCCAGCACAATCGCGCCCATGCCAACCAAAACGCGGTCGCCAATTAAGCAGCCATGCAGGGTGACGTGGTGGCCGATGGTGACATCTTCACCGATAACCACGGGTGCGCCGGCAGGGTCTTTTTGGCTTTTGTGCGATTGGTGAATCATGGTGAAATCTTGCACATTGCTGCGCGCACCAATCCGCACCGAGTTTACATCGGCCCGAATCACCGCCATCGGCCACACCGAGACATCTTCGGCCAAGACCACATCGCCTATCACCAAGGCGGTTTCATCGACAAAGCAGCTTTCGGCGAGGGCGGGACGTATGCCGTCAAAGGTACGGATATTGCGTGTCATCAAAACACCTTTCTGGGTTTAAAGCCGCCCTGCAGTGTGGGGGCGGCATGGAGAAGTTTAGCCAACGCGGCATGACCGCGTTATCATCAAAAGTGACCTCCTGATTCAATAGGGAGGCGCGTCGACCGACCTTTTTGAGACCACAGCCGTCGGTAGAAATGACGCGCCATCATACCCAGCCCTCTCCCGCAAAGGAACGCCCCGCATGACCAATCCCCTTCTTGATTTTGCTGCCCTGCCTCGTTTTACCGAGATTTTGCCCGAGCATGTTTCCCCCGCCGTGGACAGCGTACTGGCCGAAGCCCGTACTGTACTGGCACGCGTCATCGATGTCGCCACCCCTGCCCGCTGGGAAGCCGTGATGGTGCCGCTGTCTGACAGCACCGAAAAAATTAGCTGGGTGTGGGATGTGGTGTCCCACCTCAACGCCGTGGTCAACACCCCCGCCCTGCGCGATGCCTACAACGAGAACCTCGCCAAGCTGACCGAGTTCTACACTGAGCTGGGGCAGAATTTGGCGTTGTTCCAGCAAGTCAAGGCGATTGCTGCCTCGGCGGACTATGCCCAACTGACCCCCGCCCAACAGCGGATTGTGGCCAACGACGTGCGCGATTTCCGGCTGTCGGGTGCCGATTTGCCCGAGGCTGAAAAAGCCCGCTTTGCCGACATTCAGGCGCGGCTGTCCGAGCTGTCTGCCCGCTTTGCCCAGAACGTGCTGGATGCCACCGATGACTTTGCCCGCTATGTGGACGATGCTGCCGAATTGGCAGGGCTACCGGACGACACGCTGGCCATGATGCAGGCCGCTGCTGAAGCCGATGGCAAGACCGGCTACAAGCTCAAGCTGCATCTGCCGTTTTACTTGCCGGTGATGCAATACGCCGACCACCGCCCCCTGCGTGAATCGCTCTACCACGCCTATGCCACCCGCGCCGCCGAGTTCGGCAAACCAGACTGGGACAACACCGCGCTGATTGGCGATACGCTGTCGCTGCGCGAGGAAGAAGCCCAGTTGCTGGGCTTTGCCAATGCAGCAGAAGTCTCATTGGCGGCCAAAATGGCCGACAGCCCCGCCCAAGTGATGGACTTTTTGACCGATATGGCCACCCGTGCCAAGCCGTTTGCCCTGCGTGACCGCGCCGAGCTTGAAGCCTTTGCCCGCGACACCCTCGGCTTAAACACCCTAGAAGCTTGGGATTTGGCCTATGTCAGCGAAAAGCTGCGGGTGGCGCGGTATGCGTTTTCTGAGCAGGAGGTCAAACGCTATTTCCCCGAACCCAAGGTGCTGGCGGGCTTGTTTGGGCTGATTGAAATCCTGTTTGGTGTAACCATTGCCGAGGTCGCCCTGCCTGTGTGGCATGTTGATGCCCGCTACTATGAAGTGCGCCGTGATGGGCAGGCTGTGGCGGCGTTCTACACCGATCTTTATGCCCGAGAAGGCAAACGGGGCGGGGCGTGGATGGCCGATGTGCGCGGACGCAAACGCTTGGCAGACGGTACGATTCAGCTGCCGGTAGCCTTGTTGACCTGCAATTTCACCGCCCCTGTGGGCGATAGCCCTGCCCTGTTTACCCACGACGAAGTGATTACCCTGTTCCACGAATGCGGTCATGGCTTGCACCACATGTTGACCGAAGTGGACGAGCTGGGCGTGTCGGGGATTAACGGGGTGGAGTGGGATGCGGTCGAGCTGCCCAGCCAGTTCCTTGAGAATTTCTGCTGGGAATGGGACGTGCTGCAAGGCATGACCGCCCACGCTGACAGCGGTGAACCCCTGCCTCGCGCCCTCTACGACAAAATGCTGGCGGCGCGACATTTCCAATCGGGGATGCAGACCGTGCGCCAAATGGAGCTGTCGCTGTTTGATATGAAGCTCCATGCGGGCTTTGCCGAGGGCGGCGACTTTATGGCCTTGCTGGCCGAGGTGCGCCGCGATGTGGCGGTCAACCTGCCGCCGGCCTATAACCGCTTGCCTCACAGCTTTACCCATATTTTTGCGGGGGGCTATGCGGCGGGGTATTACAGCTACAAGTGGGCGGAGGTGCTCTCCGCCGATGCTTACGCGGCGTTTGAGGAAACCGGCGGCGCGAACCCCGCCACGGGGGCGGCGTTTCAGCGTGAAGTGCTGGCGGTGGGGGGCTCGCGTCCGGCGATGGATTCTTTCCGCGCTTTCCGAGGCCGCGAACCCGAGATTGACGCGCTGCTGCGGCACACCGGCATGGTGGGCTAACACCGCGCCGCACCACGGCGGAGAGCGGTCAACATCACCACGGCAGTTGACAGCGGCGTTAAGATTTGGCAAGATTGCATCCGCTGTTCCCTGATAGCTCAGTCGGTAGAGCGACGGACTGTTAATCCGCAGGTCCCTGGTTCGAGCCCAGGTCGGGGAGCCAAAAAATCAAGCCAAAAGCCCAACTCACAAGGTTGGGCTTTTGGCTTTTTGGCATTTGATGCGCTGGAGGCTGCGCAGGGGCACCCCTGCAGGGGTAGGGGAAACGCGTATTGGTGCGTGCAGAACGGAGATGTTTAGTGTATTAACTTCCTCCCCGCCCTAAGAACCTGTTTACGATTTGCGATACTCGGGTGATCCTGCGTTGAAATACCCCAAAAAATGCGTGTAAAAACATGCGTGTGGATTCAAGTCCAACGGCGTTTTTTTTCCGAATTTCGCCTTGGCAACCCCTGTGCCATTGAGATCGTAAACAGGCTCTTAACCTCGGGCTAAACCCCGAGGCTTCCCGCGCAAGGGGTGAGCACTTGGTCTAAGCTTTCAGCTTGTCAGCTTGTTATCGCGGGACGTAAACCGCTTCCTATCGGCATACTACCTTTTTCTCTCTTACCAAGGATATTTCCATGCTCATCGACCTCGCTCAAGCCACCCTGCTAGTAGTGGATATTCAAGAAAAACTCGTGCCTGCAGTGCTCAATTCCGAAGCCCATGTGCAGCGGGTGGGCTGGCTGCTGGATGTGGCGCGGGATATGGATTTGCCGGTGGTGTTCTCTGAGCAATATCCGGCGGGCTTGGGGGCGACTTTGCCGGTGCTCCGCCAACGGGTGCCGACTGCCCCTGTGGTCGAAAAGCTGCATTTTTCGTGCGTGGCAGGGCAGTGTTTGCCGGACAGCCTGCTGGCGCGTCCGCAAGTGCTGCTGGTGGGGATGGAAGCCCATGTGTGTGTGCTGCAAACCGCGCTAGAGCTGAAAGCATTGGGTAAAGACGTGTTTGTGGTAGCGGACTGCATCACCAGCCGCGCCCAAATTGACCTCGACACTGCGCTGATTCGCTACCAGCAAGAAGGGGTGCGTCTGGTGACGCGGGAGATGGTACTGTTTGAGCTGCTCCGTGCCTCGGGTACGCCATTGTTTCGGCAGATGTCTAAGCAATATTTGCGCTAGGCACCAAGAGCCTGTTTACGACCTCAATGGCACAGGAGTTGCCAAGGCGAAATTCGCAAAAAAAGCGGAGTTAACACAAGGTCAATGAGGATTTTTTTATGAATTTCAACGCAGGATCACCCGAGTCTCGCCAACTTTGAACAGGTTCTAACGACGCGCTGCGATGCGCAGGGTGTAACGGCCAGCACGCACTGACCGCCGCCCTGTCCTTGACCCCAAGCCGCTGACTACACCGATGTTGCTGCGGCCTTGAGGGATAAAATTGACAGTAAAGATGCTTATGTACTGTTTTTTTCAACAGTTTGAATACTTAGATTGTTTTTAGCCTGATAACATAGAACAATGCGCTTTTAAACACGAAGGCATTGAGATGAAAATCATTATTTCCGCCGTTTTGAGCAGCGTTATCGCCCTGACTGGCTGTGCGACAGCATCCAAAGATATTTCCGCACACTATATTTCCCCGATGCAATATCAGACCTACGACTGCAGCCAAATTGCCAGCGAAACCCTACGCATCCAATCTCGGGTAGGGCAGCTGGGGGGTCGATTAGATGAAGCCGCTGCAAATGATAAAGCGATTGCAGGCGTAGGGGCATTGCTGTTCTGGCCAGCACTCTTTGCCTTGGGTGGGACTAAGCAGCAAGAGGCAGAGTATGCTCGCCTAAAAGGGGAGCACGACGCGATTCAGCAAGCCGCTATCGTCAAGAAATGTGGTATGGCCGCCAATGAGCCAGAAACACCTGCAACATCGAAAAGCAACGCTAAAAAATCATAAGCAAGACGGCCTCGCCCCCCATAAAAAAGCACCCCCATTCGCCTCTCGACGGATGGGGGTGCTTTTTATTCAGCGCAGACCGCGACCAGCAGGACGCGCCCGCCGGTCTTGGCTTACTACCGCTTAGATTTCAACCGTATCAGCCAGCTCTTGGAAAGCAGGGATTTGGTTGAAGTTCATGTAGCGGTATACGTCAGCAGCCTTGGCGTTGACGACCTTCACTTGCTCCATGTATTCGGCAACCGTTGGGATTTTGCCCATCAGTGCGCAAATCGAAGCCAGCTCAGCCGAGCCCAAGTAAACCTGTGTATCCAGACCCAGACGGTTCGGGAAGTTACGGGTCGAAGTGGACATGGCGGTGCTGCCCTTGCGGATTTGTGCTTGGTTACCCATGCACAAAGAGCACCCTGGCATTTCCATCCGTGCGCCAGCCTTGCCGAGAATGCCGTAGTAGCCTTCTTCGTTCAGGATCATCGCGTCCATCTTGGTTGGAGGGGCAATCCACAGACGGGTTGGGATGTCGGACTTGCCATCCAGCACTTTACCTGCTGCACGGAAGTGACCGATGTTGGTCATGCAAGAGCCGATAAACACTTCGTCAATCTTGTTGCCAGCGACTTCGGACAGCAGCTTCACATCATCGGGGTCGTTCGGGCAAGCCACGATAGGCTCTTTGATGTCGGCCAAGTCAATTTCGATTACAGCGGCGTAATCGGCATCGGCATCGCCCTTCAGCAAGGATGGGTTGGCCAGCCATGCTTCCATCGCCTTGATACGACGACCCAAGGTGCGGGCATCGGAATAGCCGCTCGCAATCATCCACTTCATCAGGGTGATGTTGGAGCGCATGTATTCCATGATCGGTTCTTTGTTGAGCTGAACCGCGCAGGCAGCGGCCGAGCGTTCGGCAGCCGCATCGGACAGTTCAAAAGCTTGCTCAACCTTCAGGTCTGGCAGACCTTCGATTTCCAGAATGCGACCGGAGAAGACGTTTTTCTTGCCCTTTTTCTCAACGGTTAGCAGACCGGCCTTGATGGCGTACAGCGGAATGGCGTTCACCAAGTCACGCAGGGTCACGCCAGGTTGCAGGTCACCCTTAAAGCGCACCAACACGGACTCTGGCATGTCCAAAGGCATCACACCGGTCGCCGCTGCAAACGCTACTAAGCCCGAGCCCGCTGGGAAAGAAATACCGATAGGGAAACGGGTGTGGCTATCGCCGCCGGTACCAACAGTGTCAGGCAGCAACAAACGGTTGAGCCAAGAGTGAATCACGCCGTCACCTGGACGCAAAGCCACGCCGCCACGGGTGCTGATAAAGGCAGGCAAGTCTTTGTGGGTGCGCACGTCCACCAGCTTAGGATAAGCAGCGGTGTGGCAGAACGACTGCATGACCATATCGGCGGAGAAGCCCAAGCAAGCCAAGTCTTTCAGCTCGTCACGGGTCATCGGGCCGGTGGTGTCTTGCGAGCCAACAGTGGTCATCTTAGGTTCGCAGTAAGTGCCAGGACGTACGCCCTTGCCTTCTGGCAGACCACAGGCGCGACCGACCATCTTCTGCGCCAAGGAGAAGCCCTTGCCGCTATCAGCAGGGTCTTGGGGCAGGCGGAACAGGGTCGAAACTGGCAGACCCAGTGCTTCGCGTGCCTTGGTGGTCAGGCCACGACCGATAATCAAGGGGATACGACCACCGGCACGGACTTCGTCCAAAATCACGGGGGTTTTGAGCTGGGATTCAGCAATCACTACGCCGTTTTTCAGGGCGGTGACGCTGGCAGTCGCTTGGTCTACGCGCAGTTCAATTTCGTCGCCCATGTCCATCTGGCTGACATCCAGCTCGATAGGCAATGCACCCGCGTCTTCCATAGTGTTGAAGAAAATCGGTGCAATTTTGTTACCCAAGCACACCCCACCAAAACGCTTGTTGGGGATGAAGGGGATGTCTTGGCCGGTAAACCACAGCACGGAGTTGGTCGCGGATTTGCGCGAAGAACCGGTACCGACCACGTCGCCAACGTAGGCAACCAGATTGCCCTTGGCGGTCAGTGCGGCCAATTGCTTGATAGGGCCGACCTTGCCTGGCTCGTCGGCTTCGATACCTGGACGTGGGTTCTTCAGCATCGCCAAGGCGTGCATCGGAATGTCAGGGCGGGTGGTGGCATCTGGGGCGGGGGACAGGTCATCGGTGTTGGTTTCGCCGGTGACTTTGAACACGGTCAGCTTTTGCGAAGCAGGGACTTCAGGACGGCTGGTGAACCATTCTGCGTCAGCCCACGATTGCAGCACAGCCTTGGCGTTGGCGTTGCCCTTGTCGGCGAGTTCTTTCACGTCGTGGAAGAAGTCGAATACCAGCAGCGTTTTTTTCAGGCCTTCTGCTGCGATGCCGCCGACCAGTGCATCAGGCAACAGGTCGATCATTGGCTTGACGTTGAAGCCGCCCAGCATGGTGCCGAGCAGTTCGGTGGCTTTTTCGCGGGAAATCAGCGGGGAGGTTTCGGTGCCTTGAGCCACCGCAGCCAAGAATTCAGCTTTGACTTTGGCTGCGTCGTCCACGCCAGCAGGCACGCGGTAAGCAATCAGTTCCACCAAGGTGGCTTCTTCACCAGCGGGTGGGTTTTTCAGCAGGGCGACCAGCTCGGTGGTTTGTTGGGCGGTCAGCGGCAGGGCGGGGATACCCAGTTCAGCACGTTCAGCTACATGTTGGCGGTAGGCTACAAGCACAGCGTCATCCTCTCTAATTCTCGGTTGCGGGCAAAATGGAAACACACTCCGGCGGGTTGGAACGCGGGGAAAATCCGCTGTATTTGAGTGGCCTCGCAAAGTGAAAGTCTTGCGAAAAACGCCCTCAAGGTCAGGCAAAAAAATCCATGCGGGCTAAGCCCCCGAAACCCGCGAATTTTAGCGGAATACGGCTACCCTGTGAAGAATATGCAGCACTTTCATGCCTGATTGACGCAGAAAAACGCCCCCTGCGACCGAAGGGGGCAGGCTGCACCAACAAGGACACCATTTTGGCGGGGGGTGCTTTGCTTTGGTGCAAGGGGTGAATGGGCTCTCCTTGGTTGGGCAGCTTGCTGCTGTTTGAGTCCGCCCCAAAAAGTTCAACAGACAGGGAGGCTTTTCCCCGAAAAAAGGCTTTATTTTCGCGGTGGGCACTCTACGATAGGAGAGTGTACAAACCGTGACTGCCACAGGGAGAAGGAACGCTATGAGTCAACAGGGATTTTGCGAACAAGGGCAGCGTGTGATTGGGCAAACCGCTTGCCAAGATTGCGGTGCGACCGATGCCCTTATCGGCACGGCTCCGCGCTGCACCCGCGACGATTACGCCGAGAGCTTTGGTTCGGCAGAGCTGGCCAAGGCCACGCAGATGGCGGAGTTGCTGGGCGAGGGATTGGACTTGGCTTCGCCACCGCATCCGGCTTAATCTTGACTTCCTCACCGAGCTAAACCTCGGAGATTCCTACAGCTAGACGGCGAAGTCCCGCCGCGAGAATGTTTCGTGCTGCGTTCGTGTCGCGGTCGTGTACTGCCCCGCACGAACCGCACGCCCATTCTCTTATTCGCAAACCGGCTCTACCTTTCGGACTGCTGGCGGAAATTAATCCACAGCAGGAGCACGTTTGGGTTGAAAACGCTTCGTTTACCTCCTCGAACACCACGCACCGCCCAATGGCCTTGTACTTGAGTTGTGTTCGGAACGTCGTCCACGCGGCATCATGCACGGACTTTGCCATGCGTGTTTTAGCCATCGCTTTCGCGTTCACGTTACCGACGAAGATTACTGCATGTTCCTGAACCAGACTGGACGTTTTCTTATGGATCGCGTCCTTTCGCTGATTCGCGATTTTGGCGTGGATCGCCTTGACGCGGCGTTTCTTGTTGGCCCGCTGTGCGATGCCATCGCGTTGGCTCAAACTTGCGGCCATTGCTGTCCGTGGCAAGTGTTTTAAGGCCCAAGTCAATGCCGATGGCCGACGTGCTTTCCGGTACGCGCGGTGTTTCCGATTCGACCTTGACGGCCACGTTGAGATACCAACGTCCACGCGAATCCTCGCTAAATGACCCGGCGCGAAACTCAAACTGCGAGAGGCCATAGGAATCCCATAAGCCGAGGATATGGCCGTTGAAGCGCACTTGGCCGTTTTTGTACGTCAATGCACGCGCCTTGAACGGAATCCAGCCCAGCGAATATTTTGCTGATTTGCGATTGCTCACACGCCAGTTGAGTCGTTGCTTTTTGAACTGCCTGAGTCGGGTCGCAAATTCTTCGCAGACCGCCTGTTGGGTTGCCGAGCCGATGCTCACACCGTCGCACTTGCTAAAACCGTTGGTTAGTTTTTGCAGGTCAAACCCAGACAGCCAGACTTTCGGCTTATTCGTGTAGCGGCGCAGGCTCCGATACTGGGTTTCGTTGCAGTAGTTCCAAACCGTGTTCACGTCACGCGCCATCGCAAGCATCGCTTTTGCGTGCTTGTCTTTGATGCGGAGTCGAAGTGTCTTGACGGATGCTATAGGCAAAATTATGATTTGGTCTTTGAAATTATGAAAGAGGGAACAATGGGGCGACCACGCAATTTAGATAGCGATTTACGGCACGGGAGACATTGTGTTTTTGCGCTTCACGTTCATTTGGTGTTTGTAACGAAGTGTCGCCGGAACGTATTTCAAAAAGAACACCTCGATGCGATGCAGCCGATGCTCGCCAGTGTGTGCAAAGACTTTGAATCGGAACTGGTGGAATTTAACGGCGAACATGACCATGTGCATCTGTTGGTTAACTACCCGCCAAAAGTAGCCTTATCGAAGCTCGTAGCATCGCTAAAAGGGGTATCCAGCCGGTTGCTTCGGCAGCAGTTCGGGGATTTTCATCCTTGGTTGAAACGGCGCGGTGTGCTCTGGTCGCCGTCCTATTTCGCCTCGTCCTGCGGCGGTGCGCCGATTGATATTCTGAGACAGTACATCGAAGATCAGCAAACACCTCATTGAGCCTTTAAGGACACCTACGGTGTCCGTGCTCTCGACCTCGGACCGAACCCCGAGGCTTCTCGCACTTGGGTGATAAATCAGGCTAACTCTCTTGCCCATGGTCAGCGTTTTCCGTTACAATGCGCCCGCTTCGGAAGTGTGGCTGAGTGGTTTAAGGCAGCGGTCTTGAAAACCGTCGGGGATGTGAGTCCCCCGTGAGTTCGAATCTCACCACTTCCGCCAAGAACAAAAGAAAAACCCCTTGATTTTCAAGGGGTTTTTCTTTTTATGGGTGCGGAACGGGGCCAAATCATGGAGCCATGCTGGATTGCCCTTTGGCTCCAGCGCACACACCCACAGATACTCTGCGTCCCTGCGGGTACATATTGGCCTTCACGGGGCTTTGTTGCACAAACCCATCTCAGCTTGAGTTTCCCCTTATCCCAAACGGATTTATGCCATGCGCACCGTCACGGGCGTGCCGGGCCGGGTGAAGCAATTGAGCAGTGCAGCACGCACTTGCAACGCTGCCACCTGTCGGTCAAAGGCTCGCGCGCCATCACGCGCTCACCAAACCCCGTCGGTGGTCGTTGCGCCACCTCTGCCAGACCATTTGCCCCAGACAACGCGTTGCCCGCACTATTTCATTACGCGCCTTGGCTCCAGCGGTATTTTCTTTCCAAGGCCGCCCATTTTTACGCGTAGGAATAAGCGCAGAAGCATCGCGTGCAGCAATCGCGGCATGACACGCCTTAGAACCTGTTTACGATCTGCGAAACTCGGGTGATCCTGCGTTGAAATGCCCCGAAACATACGTGTTGATTTAAGTCCAACGCCGTTTTTTCGGTTCATTTCGCCTTGGCTGACCGGTTGTTCGCTAGATCGTAAATAGGTTCTTAGGGGAGTCGGCGCAAGGCTTGACCTACATCGTGTTGGACAGGGGCGACCACGCTATAATCCATCGCATCTTTTTGACGCGCTAAATGACGGGGTTGCTCCATGCTTGACCGGCTTATCATTGAATTTGACAAGGGACTCCGCACTCTCTTTGCCCCCGCGCCTACGCTGCGGGCTTACCCTGATACAGGGCTAGAAGAAACCACCATGACTGACTCCGAGCGGCAGGTGGCGTTGGGTTTGATGCGGGTCAATCACTGCGGTGAAGTCTGCGCCCAAGCCCTCTACCAAGGCCAAGCCTTGACCGCCCGTGACCCCGCTGCCCGCGAAGCCCTTAAACATGCAGCGTGGGAAGAGACCGAACATCTCTCGTGGACAGAAAAACGTATTGCTGAGCTAGGCGGGCATAAAAGTGTACTGAATCCAGTGTGGTACGTGGGTTCGTTGGCCATGGGGATTACTGCTGGCATACTCGGCGATAAGTGGAATTTGGGCTTTTTGGAAGAGACCGAATATCAAGTCACGGCGCACTTAAACCACCACCTCGAAACGCTGCCCACACATGACGCAAAAAGCCGCGCCATCGTGACCCAAATGCGCGACGACGAATTGCGCCATGCCGAAACTGCCCATGCCCTTGGCGCGGCGGCCTTGCCCGCACCAGTCAAAGGGCTGATGTTTGTGACTTCACAGATTATGAAAAAGACCAGCTACTGGGTGTGAGGCGAGAACAAAGCACTGGGTAAGCCGTGATATGACGCATTCCGTCCACCATCACACATTTCCCACTATCTATGCCCATGCCCTAGCAACATCCTATACTATGGTGGGCTAGGGTCAGGGGGATGCGCTCCTTGCCCTCTCTTTCCCCAACAGGTTGCCGCCTTGGGCGGTAGCGTTACTACATAATACTAAACCGGAGTAAGCACGATGGAATTCGAGGAAGTTGACCCAACCCATTTCAGTACTTTGCGGCGCGAACCTTTTCCTCATGTGTTGATTGAGCAAACACTGTCCCAAATGGGCGAAGGCGGTGTGCGTGGCAATAATTTCCGTAAAGAAGCACTGAACGCGGCAGGGTGGCCTTTCGATGGCCTGACCACGTTCTCTAAGCACCCCCAACAGGCTGCCGATGCGTTTAACCGCCTCCGCCGTGTGCTGGCCGTGCATAAACGTCCTGACGCAGTGATCAAAGCCTTGATTGCTGAAAACCCGCCCCAGTAAGCCCGACGGGTGCGGTGTAAGGATGTAAAAAAGCCGCGACAAAATCGCGGCTTTTTTACATCCTCGCCCCGTAGCGGGAGCTGGCGGGGTGACCTACTCGAATTTAAACCAACGCTTACGCTTTAGCCAAGGTTTGCAGCATCTGGTGCATCACCTTAGGGTTAGCGGCGACCACATTGCCCGAATCCAACCAGCCTTCGTTGCCGTCGAGGTCGGTCACAATCCCGCCGGCTTCTTGCACCAGCAACGCCCCTGCGGCGATGTCCCAAGGATTGAGGTTCATTTCCCAGTAGCCATCCGTGCGCCCGCAAGCCACATAAGCCAAATCCAATGCCGCCGAGCCTTGGCGACGCACGCCCACGGTGGTTTGAATCATGGCTTTAAGCATGGCCATATCGGTATCGAGCTGGTCGGTGTTGACGTGTGGGTGGCCGGTGGAAACCAGACAATCGGTGAGCTGTGTGCGTTTGCCCACCCGAATCCGGCGTTCGTTCAGAAACGCCCCGCCGCCGCGCTCTGCGGTAAACAAGTCATTATGTGCAGGGTCGTACACCACGCCCAAAGTCAGCACGCCTTTGACCGCCAAGGCAATCGACACGCAATAGTAAGGGTAGCCATGCAGATAGTTGGTCGTGCCATCCAGCGGGTCGATAATCCATTCGTAGTCGGATTGACCCATACCAGACGCGCCGGACTCCTCTGCTAGAATGGCGTGGTCGGGGTAAGCCGAGCGCAGCGTGTCGATGATGGTATTTTCAGCCGCGCGGTCCACTTCGCTGACAAAGTCATTCGGGCGTTTTTGCTCTGGCTTCAGAATGTCGAGGTTGTTGGACGCACGTTGGATAACAGTCGCGGCACGGCGGGCGGATTTGACCGCAGTAGATAGCATCGGATGCACGGGAGGCCTTTCTCTCTCACCCCGCGAATCAAGCCATGCCCCCGCAGGGGCTGACTCCATTCTAGGGCGAATGGGCATGGTATTTTAACGAACAAAAAAACCCGAAAACGGCTTTCGGGCTTTGCAATTCCCTTATTTTAATGTGATTTTTTCGATGACGAAACCAGAATTACCCGCCCCCCTCCAAAATATCCGCGTCGTGCTGTCCCGCCCTTCGCATCCGGGCAATATTGGCTCGGCGGCCAGAGCCATGAAAACCATGGGTTTGACCCAATTGGTGCTGGTCGCGCCGCGCACCTTTCCCAGCCCCGAAGCGGTCACGCTGGCTTCGGGGGCGGCGGATGTGCTTGAAAACGCCGTGGTCTGCGACACGCTGGAACAGGCCTTGGCAGGGGTGACGCTGTCTGCCGCGCTGACCAGCCGCCGACGAGAAATTGCCACGCCGCTGCACACCCCCCGCGAAGCCGCCGGTGCGCTGCTGGCCGCCGCAGGGCAGGGCGAATCCGTCGCCCTTGTGTTTGGCAACGAAACCTTTGGCCTGTCGATTGAAGAGGTCGCGCTGTGCAATCTACTGGTGACGATTCCGGGCAACCCTGATTATTTTTCGCTGAACTTGGCGCAAGCGGTGCAGGTATTGAGCTACGAAATTTTCAGCCAGACCGAAGCCGGCCTTGCCCATCTGCGCCCTACGGTCGATTTGGCAACCCATGAGCAGGTCAGCGGTTTTTATCTGCATTTGGAGCAGACCCTAGACAACGTCGGTGCCTTTGCCCGTCGCCCTTCTGACCGTTTGATGCGGCGGCTGAAAGCCCTGTTTAACCGCAGCCAGCTTCAGCGTGAAGAGGTGGATATTTTGCGGGGGATGTTGAACTATGTGCAGCGTGCCTTGCCTACCCCGCCGCGTGAGTAAGCCCTGCCTTTGACCACACCCCGCAAGATAACCCCGAAAGCCCCCCGTGCTCCCCCGACTGCGCTTCCTGCTTAGCCTACTGGTATTGCTGGCACTCCCCGTTCAGGGGTTTGCCGGTGTGGCCGTGCGTCTGTGCGGGACAGCCCACGTCCATGACCATGCCGCGCACCCCGCCACCCCTGGCCTCGCTGTGACAGCCCACACCGGCCATGACCAGACTCACCCCGCCGCTACGGCACACCCTGTTTTGGCACACGCCACGCCCCACGCCGCTGTATCCCACGTCCCGTTGGCCACTGCGGCAGACCCCGCCCCGCTGTCTACCCCGCCCTGCTGTGACGATAGTCCGTCATGCGGAGCCTGTTGCCCTGCCCTGACCTTCTCCGGCTTGCCCACCCTGCCCACGTTGGCATGGACGCGCACTTGGCATCGCCCTACCGAGTTCACTCCGCCCTCGGCCTTTGTGCCCCCTCAGCACCGCCCCCCGACGGCGTAAGAGCCTGTTTACGCTCTGCGATACTCGGGTAATCCTGCGTTGAAATTCGGAAAAAAATGCTCATTGACCTCGTGTCAACTGCGCTTTTTTTCCGAATTTCGCCTTGGCTGACCCTTCGTTCGCTAGATCGTAAACAGGCTCTTAATCCCCCCGCCGCTCCCCTTTTCTAGCTGCGCCCAATGCCGCTCAGGCCGCGATGGTCGGCGTGCGTTCCCTGCTTGTGCAGCGGGAAAACACGCCTGCCCTGTCTGCCCGCCGCATGGCCTTGCCCCCTCTTGTTTTGACTGGAGCACCCTATGCCCCACCCCTTTTTCCTCGCCCAAGCACGGCGGCTGCTGGCCATTTTGCTGGCCGGTGGGCTGCCTTATGCGCTGGCCGCTGAGCCGGTCTCACCACCGGCTGCACCGACCGAAGCCGTTGCCCGTAGCGGGCACGCCACCTACCACCAAGGCGTTGCTGCGGCCATTGCCCCGCTGCTGGCGCAGCCCCTGACGCTGGATGCCGCCAGCCGTATTGGGCTACTCAACAGCCCGCAAACCCAACAAGTGTGGGCGGATTTTGGCATCACGCCGCATGACCTCTTGCTGGCAGGCGTGCTGAAATTGCCCGCGCCCTTGGCCTTGCAGCGCGACGTGCTGGGTATCGGACAAGGTGCAGCGGCGCGCTACCAGCAAGATTTCCGTACTGCGCTGGCCAAGCAGTTAGAGGGCATACAGCAGGCGTGGCTGACGGCTGCCGCTGCCGAGCACAAACGCGCCCTGTTCCAAGACATTGCCCTTGCCGGAGAAGCCGCCGGTGACCTTGCCAGCGGGCAGCGCAAAGTCGGCAACACCGGCGCGGCGCACGCCCTGCCGATTCTGCTGGAGCAGCACCGCTTGGCCAGTGACCGTGACAAAGCCGAAGCCGAAGCCCTCGCCAGCCGAGGTGCGTTAGCTGCGGCACTGGGGCTGGACCCACAGCACACGTCCGCTTTGCGCTTGGCGACCTTGCCCGCCTTGCCCCGCCAACTGCCCGCTTTGTCGGCGATGCTGGCAGTGGCACAGCAGCAGCGGGCGGACTGGCTGAGCGCACGCGCCGCCCAACGCCGCGAAGCCCCGCTGGGCGGGGTACTGGCCGAAAGCCGCGCCCACTTCACCTTGCCGCTGCTGACCCAAAACAACGCCTTTCGGCGCAGCGTGGCGGTGCGGGAAAGTGACCTGACCGCCCAAGCCATCTCGGCCAAAGGGGTGGCAGAGGTGCAGGGCAGCCATGCCCATCTGGTCGCTGCCCATGCCCGTGCCAGCCGCTACCAAGACCACCTGTTGCCGCTCCATGCCCAACATGTCGGCGAGTTATTTAAGCTCTACAACGGGATGCTGATAGGCACGTTTGAGCTGCTAGAAAGCCGCCGCAAGGAGCTAGAAGCCCAAGCAGAAGCCACGGACGCACTGCAGGATTTTTGGCTGCGCTGGTTGGCATTAGAGGCGGCGGTGGGCGGGGAAGTGCCGCTGCTGACGGCCTCGGCGGTGGCGGCAACACCCGCACCGGCACCGACAGAAGTCGGTAAGACGACGGGTGAGGCCGAGCAGAAGAGCGAAGCCGCGACGGCCTCCCCCGCTGCTGCCCCAACGGCGGCTTCGCGTAACCAAGCTGCACCGCTGGTGCCGCCCCTGCCGCGTCTACCCGCTGCAAAACCGGCAACGGGGAATGCCCATGCGGGGCATTAGCCCGCGCTTGCGGCTCGAAAGCGGACCTCTAGGCCACACCGAGCGGCGCAAAATGTGCCTTTTGTGGAACAGTCGCCAAAACGGCACCCCTCCCTCAACCGCCGCCCACACCTTGACTTTATTTTGCTAGGAGCTTTGATTGATGAATCGTCGCCAATTTTTAGGTAACAGTGCAGCAGGGGTGGCGGGTCTCGCGCTGCTGACCGAGACGGCCACTGCCGTATCCGCCGCCCCCGCCGCGCTGGCGGCAGCCAGCGCGCCCCCGTTGGCCGGACGCACGCCGATTACCACCCTCAATGGGCGTTCCTTGCCCTACACCCTGCGCAATGGGGTCAAAGAGTTTCGCTTGGTGGCCGAGCCCGTGAAACAGGAATTTGCCCCTGGCTTTGTGGTGAATTGCTGGGGGTATAACGGCACCGCCCCCGGCCCGACAATTGAGGTAGTGGAAGGCGACCGTGTGCGGATTTTGGTGACCAATAAGCTGCCGGAGCACACGACGGTGCATTGGCATGGGCTGCTGTTGCCCAATGGAATGGATGGGGTCGGGGGGCTGACGCAGCCGCAGATTCCGTCGGGCAAAACCTGTGTCTATGAATTCACGGTCAAAAAAAGCGGCACGTTTATGTACCACCCCCACGCGGATGAAATGCTGCAAATGGCAATGGGGATGATGGGCTTGTTTATTGTCCACCCGAAAAACCCGAGCGAACGGCATGTGGACCGCGACTATGCCTTTTTGCTGGCTTCTTACAAGGTGGACCCGGGCAGCCTGACCCCCAACCCGTCGGAAATGTTGGATTTCAACGTCTGGAGCTTTAACAATCGGGTGTTTCCGGCGATTGCGCCGCTGGTGGCCAAAACCGGTGAGCGGGTGCGGATTCGGGTGGGGAATTTGACCATGACCAACCATCCGATTCACCTGCACGGCGTGACGTTTAAGGTGACGGGAACCGATGGCGGCTGGGTGCCGCCTTCTGCCCAGTGGCCAGAGGTGACGACTGATGTGCCGGTGGGCGGGATGCGGGTGATTGAGTTTGTCGCCGACGCGCCGGGCGATTGGGCTTTGCACTGCCATAAAAGCCACCACACGATGGGGGCGATGGGGCATGGCACGCCGAATTTGCTGGGGGTTAAGCAAAGCGGCGTGGACAAAAAAATCCAGAAGCTATTCCCAGACAAACACTATATGTCGATGGGCGAATCCGGTATGGCCGAGATGCAAGATATGGCGGCTATGGGCAAGAGTATGCCGCTGCCAGACAACACCATCCCGATGATGACTGGCGAAGGGCCGTTTGGTGCGCTGGAAATGGGCGGGATGTTTACCGTGCTCAAGGTGCGCGATGGGCTGAAAGCGGGCGACTACCGCGACCCTGGCTGGTATCGCCACCCCAAGGGGACGGTGGCCTATTTAATCGACTGATGCCGTGACCAACACCATCCCATAGAACACGAATCTTGCTTGACACCCTTTAACCCTGATTTAAACCATCTAAAGGAATCCCCCATGCTGACCGCGCTAAAAACCAAACCCCTCTTGGCTGCCCTGTGCCTCTTGGCTGCCGCGCCCACTTTTGCAGCGGGCGAGCACGACCACCACCACGGTGGCGGTGAGCAGGGTCAATACAGCTTTGGCAGTCCTGCCCAAGCCACCAACACCGCCCGCACGATTCGCATTACCGCCAACGACACCCCGCGCTTTGTGGCGCAAGACCCGCTGGTGATCAAAAAAGGGGAAACGATTCAGTTTGTGATTACCAATGCCGGCGAGCATCGGCATGAATTTGCAGTCGGCGACCGCGCCAGCCAGCGGGCGCATGCCCTGATGATGAAAAAAGACCCTGATATGAAGCACGATGCCGACCCCGCTGTGGTCAGCATTGCGGCAGGGGAAACCAAAACGCTGGTGTGGACATTCGACAAAACGCCGGCCTCGCCGATTGAGCTGGCCTGCCATGTCGGCGACCACTACGCGGAAGGGATGCGGCTGGGGGTGACGCTGAAGTAAAGCATGTCTGTGGGGCGTATGCCCCGTACGACAGAGCGCGAGGACCTTGCACCGCAACACCCCGCCCCCACCGAAGCAAAACAGACTGCTAGAATGCGGCGTTATCCCTCGTCTAGGAGCTTTGCCATGTATTTTGTTGACCGCGCTGTTGCCGTCATTAAGCCGAAAGAACCTTTTTTGGCGTGGCTCAATGCCGTGCCAGAGAACGACACCGAGCTGACTTTAGACAACCTCCGCGCCGACTGCACGGTGATTTTGATTCCCGAATTCAACGAGCCAGAAGAAGGCGTGGCCTACATTGATGACATCTACGAACAGCTTTTTGCGATGGAACTGTCTACATGGTATGACGATGAAAGCGTCTGGCCGACTGACCGCTCACTCAAAGCTTTTTGGGAGTGGTTCGATGTGGAAATTCACGCCACGGTGATTGATTCGCAAGAAGGTGAACTGGAAAACATTCCCCTGAGCTAACCCTCCCTTTGCGCAAGCCCTACCCCGCTAAGAACGTGTTCAAAGTCTGCGAGACTCGGGTGATCCTGCGTTGAAATTCGCAAAAAATGCTTGTTGATTCAGTTTCAACGCCGCTTTTTTTGCGAATTTCGCCTTGGCAACCCCTGTGCTGGCTGAATCGTAAACCGGTTCTAAGGCCGCGCCCTGTTGCTTCCCATGCCGCACGAGCCCTTCCCTGTGAACCTTCCACTCCCCGAACACACTGACCACCGCCCCCGCCCGATTAAAAACCGTGCGCCGTTTTCGGCGGTGCTACGCCCCTCGCGCTGGGGCTTAGGGCTGGCGGTCGGTATCGTCTTGGCTGCAGGGCTGGCCTTGCAGCAACTGCCCTCCCCGATGGCTTTGGCTGGGCTGCCGCTGGTGCTGTGGGCGGGGTGGCGGTCAGGGCAGCAATGTGGCTGGGGCATACCGCAGCCAAGATGGCTTGCCCCCGCCGCACCCCTGCGCTTGGCGGTCACCGCACAGGCCGAGCTGGTGCTCGGCTGGGCACACTACGAAGAGATTGCCCAAGTGCGGCCAGATAGCTATGTTTCGCCTTGGCTGATTGTGCTGCGCCTTGACGCGGTCAGCGGTCGGCACGATGTGGTTTTGCTGCCGGACAGTGTGCCGGCTGATTTTCACCGCCAACTGCGGGTTTACCTGCGCTGGCACTGTCGCCCTCTTTTTGCCCAAGTCGCCCACGCGGCCCCCCTCCCCCACGAGACTCCTTTCTGATGACTGTTGCTGCTTCTTCCCTCGCCGACTGGCTGACCCGCCTTGAAAACCTCAATATCCACCACATTGAACTGGGCTTAGCGCGGGTGGCCAAAGTGCGGGCAGCCATGCAGCTCACCCCAACCTGCCCTGTCATTACGCTGGCTGGCACCAACGGTAAAGGCTCAACAGCGGCATTTTTGTCAGCGATTTTGCGGGCGGCGGGCTACACCGTTGGCACCTATACCTCGCCGCATTTGCTGCATTACAACGAACGGGTCTGTATCAACCTGACCCCCGCCAGCGATGCCCAGCTCCTTGCGGGTTTTGAAGCGATTGAGGCCGCGCGTGGCGATACGCCGCTGACGTATTTTGAGTTCAGCACCTTGGCGGCGGTCTATACGTTTCAAGCCGCACAGGTCGATGTGATGATTCTGGAAGTTGGTTTGGGCGGGCGGCTGGATGCGGTCAATGTGTTTGATGCCGATTGCGCCCTCGTCACCCCCATCGACCTGGACCACCAAGACTGGCTGGGCGACACCCGCGAGGCGATTGGCTTTGAGAAAGCGGGTATTTACCGCGCCGGTCGCCCTGCCCTGTGCGCTGACCCCCAGCCGCCGCAAAGCCTGATTGACCATGCCCACGCGCTGGGTGCCCCGCTGACCTTGATAGGGCGCGACTTTGGCTTTACCCGCACCGAAGGCGCGCCCCAGTGGCAGTTTTGGCACGGCTCGCGTCGCCGCAGTGCTTTGCCAATGCCCGCCCTGCGCGGCACCTATCAATTGGCCAATGCCAGCGCGGCCTTGGCGGTGCTGGACGCGCTGGCCGCCCGCTTGCCGGTGGATATGGGCGCAATTCGGCAGGGCTTGGTGCAAGTGGAATGGGCGGGGCGTTTCCAAGTGCTGGCAGGGCGACCGGTTGTGGTGCTGGACGTAGGACACAATCCCCATGCCGCACGCGGCTTGGCCGCCAACCTTGGGCTCCTGGGCTTTGCCGAGCACCGTTACGCGGTCTTTTCGATGCTGGCCGACAAAGATTGCGCGGCAGTTATCGCCGCGCTGAAGCCGCATATCGACACTTGGCTGATTGCGCCGCTCTCTGGTCCTCGTGCCACACCTGTGGCTGAGCTCGCGGCAGCCTTGGCCGCAGAGGGGATTGTCGATGTGCGTGGCTTTGATAACGTAGGGGCTGCGTGGCAGGCGGCATCGTCTCTGGCAGGTGAAAATGATAGAATTACGGTCTTCGGGTCGTTTCAGACGGTGGCAGCGGTGATGCAAGCCCGCCATCCCCCCGTTAAGCCCTGATAAGACTAGGCGGCACTGCGTCGCCCTTTCTTTTTGCAACCAACACCTTCTCTTCCTCCACACGGAATCCTGATGTCCGACACACCCTCTCCCCAAGACGAGCTGCACCGCCTTAGAAAAGCTTCGCGCCGCCGCCTGATTGGGGCGTTGGTGTTGATGTCGGCGGCGGGGGGCGTGTTGTGGAATGTGCTCGACAACAAACCGCAAATCAATATGCACCCCGAGACGGTCAACGTGGTGAGTAACCTCCCCGAAATCCGTTCCGCCACCGCCCCACTGGCCGAGCCGCCACCAGAAGCAGCGGCCGCCCCTGCGGCAGCCGAAGCCACCGCCGCACCAGCGACGGGCGAGGCACTGCCACCCATGCCACCTGTTCCACCGCTGGCTCTCGCTGGTAAAGCGGATGTGCCCTCTGCACCGGTTACCCCGATGGCCAAGGTCAGCAAGCCCATGCCGCAGCTGGTGGTTCCCGAGCCTAAACCGGTCGCGCCCGCGCCCAAACCCGAAAAAGCCCCACCCGCCTTGGCGGTAGCGCCGGCGATGGTGCCCCCGCTGCCGATTGAAAAACCGGCTGCCAAGCCCGCGCATGAAAAAGCCCCGATCGAAAAACCAGCGGACAAGCCTACCCACGACAAAGTGCCCCCCGAAAAACCGGTAGAAAAACCGGTAGACAAGCCGACTAGCAAGCCCGAGAAGTCCGAGAAGTCCGAGAAACTGGTGCCTGTCGCCAAAGCCAGCAAAGACCCTGCCTCCATTCTCAGTGGCACCAGCGAGCCGGTCGCCAGCAGGCCTGCCGCCAAGCCTGTTCCCGAAAAAGCCGAGAAGCCCGAAGCCAAAGTGGCCGCCGACAAGCCACCAAAAGAAGCCAGCAAAGGCGGCACACACTTGATTCAGTTAGCCGCCCTGTCTGACCCTGCCAAGGCGGAAGCCCTCAAAACCAAGCTGGCCGGTATGGGCATCCACGCCAGTATTAGCCGCGCCGAAACCAGCAAGGGTCAGATTAGCCGTGTGCGGGTGGGTCCCTTTGCCAGCCAAGAAGAAGCCAAAACTGTGCTGAATAAAATGTCTGCTGCCGGTGTGACCGGCATTCTGGTGTCTAAATAATGGGGATATTGAGCAGCATGACCTCACTCGACCTGCTGATTGCAGGGGTGCTCGGCCTGTCTATTTTGCTGGGGCTGATGCGGGGGTTGATTAGCGAAGTGCTGAACCTTGCGGGCTGGGTCGTGTCTTTTGTGTTGGCGCGGGCTTTTGCCGAGACAGCGGGGCAGATGCTGCCGCTGACTGCCGATACCGAGGCTTTGCGCTGGGTGGGCGGCTTTGTGGTGGTGCTGGTGGGGTCGTGGCTGGGCTTTGCCCTGCTTAAAAATGTGCTGAGTAGCTTGGTGCGCGGCGTGGGGCTGGGCGGCATAGACCGGCTGCTGGGCATGGGATTTGGGCTAGCGCGGGGGGGGCTACTGGTCACCGCCGCCGTATTGCTGGCAGGGCTGACCGATTGGCCTAAAAGCGCGACGTGGCAAGCCTCCGTCGCCCTGCCTTTTTTTGAGCGCACCGCGTGGCAATTGCGTCCGCTGATTCCCAGCGAGATTCGTACCCGTCTTCAGTTTCCGACCACCACGGATGACGGCTGGCTGGCTTTGCCCCAGCCTACGGTGCAGCGCAACGAGCCTTCTTTTTTGCCGCCTGCACCACGGGCGGCGGTACTTTAACGGTCTTAATTTCAAGTAACGACAACAAGGGGAAGGGGTGCGAACCATGCTGTGCCCCACCCTGCAAGAAGCTGTTTACGCCTTAGCCAGCACAGGGGCTATCAAGGCGAAAGGGGTCGAAAAAGCGGCGTTGGACTTGAATCGACACGCATTTTTTGGTTCATTTCAATGCAGGATCACCCGAGTCTCACAGACTTTGAACAGGTTCTAAGGATTTTTCATTCGGCGTGTGCTTGCACCACAGCAACACGCCCGTTTTGCGAAGGCTGCTTCGCGCTTTTTTGGTTGGGAATCGTCTGTTATGTGCGGAATTATTGGGGTAGTAGGGAAAACACCGGTTAATCAGTTGCTCTACGATGGTCTTCAAGTTTTGCAGCATCGGGGGCAAGATGCCGCAGGGATCGTCACCGCCTGCGGTAACGGCTTCCATCTGCACAAAGGCAGCGGTATGGTGCGCGACGTGTTCCGCACCCGCAATATGCGCTCCTTGATGGGCAATGCCGGCATTGGGCATGTGCGCTATCCCACGGCGGGCTCCGCCTCTAGTTTGGCTGAGGCACAGCCGTTTTACGTCAACTCCCCGTTTGGGATTGTGTTGGCGCACAACGGCAACCTGACCAATACCGAGTCGCTGAAAAAAGCGATGTACGAGAAAGACCTCCGCCATATCAACACCAACTCCGATTCGGAAGTGTTGCTTAACGTCTTGGCGCACGAGCTGGAAAAGCATATCCAAGGCACCACCCTGCCGGTCGAAGCAGTATTCAAAGCCGTGGCGGGGGTGCATCACCGTGTCCGAGGTGCGTATGCCGTGGTGTCGATGATTGCCGGACATGGCTTGGTGGCCTTCCGCGACCCCTGTGGCATCCGCCCACTGGTGCTGGGGCGCAACGATAACGGCGAATATATGCTGGCCTCGGAGTCCGTTGCGTTGGATTGCTCCGGCTTTAAGCTGGTGCGCGATGTGGCCCCTGGCGAGGCGGTCTACCTGACCTTTGACGGCGAATGCCATACCCAAATCTGCGCCGAAGACACCCGCCACGCGCCTTGCCTGTTTGAATACGTTTACTTTGCCCGCCCTGACTCGATTATTGACGGGGCTTCTGTGCATGAAGCCCGTTTGCTGATGGGTGAAAAGCTGGGCGATAAGGTGCGGAGTGTCTTGCCAGAAATGGACATTGACGTGGTCATCCCCATCCCTGATACCAGCGTGCCTTCTGCCCTGCAATTGGCCAATTATCTGGGGCTGTCGTTCCGCATGGGCTTTATCAAAAACCGCTATGTCGGGCGCACCTTTATCATGCCAGGGCAAGCGGTACGGAAAAAATCTGTCCGCCAAAAGCTGAATGCTATCGCTACCGAATTTGCGGGTAAAAACGTGCTGCTGGTCGATGATTCGATTGTACGGGGCACCACCAGCCGCGAAATCGTGCAAATGGCGCGTGATGCAGGGGCGAAGAAAGTGTATTTCGCTTCCGCTGCCCCTGCGGTGCGCTTCCCCAACGTCTACGGCATTGATATGCCAACCCGCGCCGAGCTGCTGGCCACGGGGCGCGACGATGCGGCCATTGCCCGCGAAATCGGAGCCGACGCGGTGATTTACCAAGACCTTGACGCGCTGAAAGCGGCGGTTCATGCCGCCCGTGGCGAGCTGTCCGAGTTCGAAACCTCGTGCTTTGATGGCGTGTACGTGACCGGCGATATTGACGAGGCGTTCTTAGCCAAAATCGAAGCCGCCCGCGAACACAGCTTGTCGCAGCGCAAAGGGGCGGAAGGCGAAGGGATGGTGGATTTAAACCTGAATGTCGCGGAACAAAACCTGATGTAAGACACGGTCGGCGTTCACCCGCGCCCCAAAACAGCCCGCCTTCCCCGTTAAAGAGGAAGGCGGGCTGTTTTGGGGCAGACGAAATTGGGCGCGGGGTTTGGCTGCTGTTTACGGTCTGGGAAACGTGGGGGTTTCTGCGTTGAAATGCACAAAAAACGGTGTGTGGATTTAAGTTAAACGCCAATTTTTTGTGTATTCCGCAGTAATTCCCCATTTTTAGCAGCACCGGCAAGAGCAAGCACTGCAAGCGCAGCGCACCGAGAAAAGCCAAGACGGACAGGGGCATAGCCGTTAAGTCTTTCGGTATACCTCGCGCCGGTTGCCAACCTGCACCACAAGGACGCGCAAAGCACCGTCCTGTATATCGCAGATGACCCGACAGTCGCCTACCCGATAACGCCAGAGGCCGCCAAGCGGGCCGGTCAACGCCTTGCCGGTGCTGCGCGGGTTATTCAGCCCAGTAATGCGCGCATCCATGTAATCGACGATGCGCCGTGCCGTCTGCTTGTCGAGCTTGCCAAGCTGTCCCTTGGCCGTATCGGCGTAATCAATCGTCCAAGCCAAGGTCTTTTCTCACGTCAGCAGCGGAATGCACCTGTTCTTGCCCCTTGCGGACACGTTCCAGCACGTTGGCGGCAAGGTAGTAGTCCTCCATATCCTCAATGCCCCGTTCAACGATTTCTCGCAGGTAGTAAGCCTTTGTCCGGCCAGTGTTTGAGGCGAGGAAATCAAGCCGTTGCTCCGTTTCTTGAGCGAGACGTACAGAGGTAGCCATAATAAAATTCCCAAGTGAATACACGGACTTACTGTATCACAAGCGTGGGTACTCGACGCAAAACGTGCACGAAAGCGCGAGTACATTGTGTGTGTGCAGAATCGTGGATTTACCGAGTTTTAACGCAGGATCACCCGAGTCTCGCAGATCGTAAACAGCTTCTCACAACGCAAACAGCTCCTCCTGATGCACCAAAGCCGTCCCCAGCTTGGCGACGACCACGCCCGCCGCCGCATTCGCCAAGGTCATCGCCACCGGCAAGGACAAGCCCGCTGCCAACGAAAGCCCCAGCGTGGCAATCACCGTGTCGCCCGCGCCGGACACATCAAAGACTTCACGCGCCAAGGTCGGCTGGTGCTCGACCCCCTCGGCACGAAACAGACTCATCCCCTCTTCGCTGCGTGTCACCAGCAAGGCATCCAGTGCCAAGAGACTGCGCCAATGCTCGGCTTTGCTGGCCAGTGCGGTTTCGTCTGGCCAGCCCCCTGCCACCTGGCGAAATTCGCTCTTATTGGGCGTAAGCAAGGTTGCACCGGCATATTTCGACCAGTCCTCGCCTTTGGGGTCAATCAGCACCGGCTTACCAGCTTGCCGCGCCAACGTAACCATCTTGGCCACATGGGTCAGCCCCCCTTTGCCGTAATCCGACAAAATCACCACATCATGTTCAGGCAGTGCAGCGGCAAAATCATGCAGCTTAGTCGCGAGAATCTCGTGGCTGGGAGTGTCTTCAAAGTCGATGCGAATCAACTGCTGCTGCCGCGCCACCACCCGCAGCTTGATGGTGGTGGCAATACTGGCATCACGGTGCAAAGAAGTGCGAATGCCGTCGTGTTCCAGCAGGGCTTGCAGCGCGTTGGCGGCTTCGTCATTGCCCACCACCGACATCAAGGTGGCTTGCCCCCCCAGCGAGGCGATGTTCCGCGCCACGTTGGCCGCGCCACCGGCACGCTCTTCGATGCGGCGAATTTGTGCCACCGGCACGGGGGCTTCGGGCGAAATTCGGTTGACATCGCCAAACCAGTAACGGTCCAGCATCACATCGCCCACCACCAGCACACGGGCAGCAGACAGTTGGGCAGACAGCGCGGAGGGGTCAAGCTGAAGGTCGGTTAAGAGCATGGCGTGTGTTTCGTGGAATAAGGGAAAATAAAAGCACGCCCTTCGCGCCGTTTGGCACAGGGCAAACGGGGGTGGGCGTGCTTTGGGGCAAAACAGCCGTCAGACTGGCCGACCAATGGCGTGGTAAACCAAGCCCGCTTCGCGCACGGCTTCGGGATCGTACATATTGCGGCCATCGAAGACGTGGGGGGTGAGCAGCGTGGCTTTAATATGGGCAAAGTCAGGGCTGCGGAAGGCCTTCCATTCGGTGACAATCAGCAAGGCGGTGGCACCGGTCAACGCGGCTTCCATGCTGTCGGCAAAGGTCACGGCAGGCTGGTCAGCCAACAGATGCTTGGCTTCGTGCTCGGCTACGGGGTCATAGGCAGTGAGGGTTGCGCCGCGCCGAACCAGTGCATCGATAATGGTCAAGCTTGGGGCTTCACGCATATCGTCGGTGTTGGGCTTAAAGGCCAAGCCCCACAGGGCAAAGTGCTTGCCCACCAGCGATTCGCCAAATTCTGCAACCACCTTATCGGCCAGCCGCTGCTTTTGCACCTCGTTGGCGGCTTCTACCGCGTTCAGCACTTGCAGCGTCAGGCCGTTTTCTGCGGCGGTGCGCGACAGGGCTTTCACATCCTTGGGGAAACACGAGCCGCCATAGCCGCAGCCCGGATACAAGAAATGGTAGCCAATGCGGGGGTCGGCCCCGATACCTTGGCGGACGCGCTCAATATCGGCACCAAGGGCTTCGGCTAGATTAGCCAGCTCGTTCATAAACGAAATACGGGTGGCCAGCATGGCGTTGGCGGCGTATTTGGTCAGCTCGGCAGAGCGCACATCCATAACAATCAGCCGCTCGTGGTTACGCTGAAAAGGCTGATACAGGCGGCGCATCAAGGCCGTGGCGCGGTCGTCATCTGCCCCAATCACAATGCGGTCAGGGCGCATAAAGTCCTCAATCGCCGCCCCTTCTTTTAGGAATTCGGGATTGGACACCACGCTAAAGTCCAGCGTCTCGCCCCGCTCAGCCAAGGCCGCCGCCAAGGCTTCGCGCACACGGTCTGCCGTGCCGACGGGGACGGTCGATTTGTCCACCACCACGGTATAGCGGTTGATGTAGCGGCCAATATTGCGGGCAGCGGCGACCACATACTGCAAATCTGCCGAACCATCTTCGCCCGGCGGGGTGCCAACCGCGATAAATTGAATGTCACCAAAGGCCGCAGACTGCGCTACGTCGGTGGTGAAATGCAGCCGCCCTTCGGCCACATTGCGCCGCACCATGTCCTCTAGTCCGGGTTCATAGATGGGGATGCCCCCTGCGTTGAGGGTAGCGATTTTTCGGCTGTCCACATCGACGCACATCACTTGGTTGCCGACCTCGGCCAAGCACGCGCCCGTCACCAAACCCACATAGCCACTGCCAATCACGGTGATTTTCATGCACGGACTCCAATGTCAGCCAAGATGCGGGTCAGCACCGCATGGGGGTCAGCCGCTTGGGTAATGGGGCGACCAATCACCAGATAATGGCTGCCCGCCGCTAACGCAGCGGTAGGGGTCATGACGCGACGTTGGTCGTCAGCAGGGGCATGGTCTAGGCGGATACCTGGGGTCACCAAGGCGAAATCCGCGCCGCGCTCGGCTTTCAGGCGGGCGGCTTCGTGGGCAGAGCACACCACGCCATCCGCACCGGCTTCGGCGGCCAGCTTGGCCAGCATGGAGGCTTGGCTGGCGGCATCGGCAATCCCCAGCTCGGCGAGGTCGCTGGCATCAAGGCTGGTCAAAACGGTGACGGCAATCAGCAAGGGGCGTTGGCTGTAGCTTTCTAACGCCTCACGCGCGGCGGAAATCATCCGGCGGCCACCACTGGCATGGACATCGACCATCCACACCCCGAGTTCCGCCGCGACTTTGCACGCCGAAGCCACGGTATTGGGGATGTCGTGAAATTTCAAATCCAAAAAGACTTCAAAGCCCCGCGCCACAAGGGTTTCAACCAGCTTGGGGCCGGTGGCAGTAAACAATTCTTTGCCCACTTTAAGGCGGCAGGTGCGGGGGTCAAGGCGGGAAACAAAGCCCAGCACCGCGGCTTCATCGTGAAAATCCAAGGCCACAATCACCGGCGAGGTCACAGCCGTCGCCAGCGGAATATCAACGTAAGGGTTCATTCGGAGAGACCTTCACGGGCAGGCTGCCCGTCAATTTTTATTTAAAAAAGGGGGAGACGCGGGCAAGGGGGCTACTGCGTTTCGCTGCGGTTGGGGGTAAAGCTTTCCCACTCGCCGCACGCAGGGCAATGCCAGAAAAAGATTTTGGCGCGGAAATGGCAGCGTTTGCAGCGGTAAACATTCAGCCGCTTGCCATGCGACTGCACCAGATTACGCGCCACCTCGGCATCTAAGCGTTGCTCGGGGTCTAGCCCGCCGATTTGGGCTTCTATCAGCTTGCCCAAACCGGTCAGGCTGGGCTGGGAGTGGACGGTCTCGCGCAGAAAGCTCAGTGCCGCCCGCTCGCCGGACAGCGCGGCAATTTTGGGGTACAGCACGTCGCCCAGCTCAAGTTGAGGGTACTGGCGCAGATAGCCAGTCAGCAGGGCGATGCCTTCTTGGGGCTTGCCTTGTTGCTCGTAGGCATCCATCAGCCGTTCGCCAACCAGCGACAGGTAATCGGGGTTTTGCGACTCAATCCCTTGCCAGCGGGCAATGGCGGCTTCCCACTGCCCTTCGGCGCGTTCGATGTCACCGGCAATTAGGCTGGCGCGGCAAGAACGGCGACTGGCGGCGAGGGCATCGGCGACATGAGCACGGGCAGCAGACCAGTCGGATTTAATCAGCGCGGCTTGTGCTAATTCGCAGTGGTATTGGGCGAGTTCGTGCTGAAAGCTGAAGTCTTGGCTTTTGAGGGTGCGTGCCAATTCAATTGCCAGCGGCCAATTGCGCTCTTGCTGGTAAATTTCGAGCAGCAGTTTGCGGGCTTCGTGCGCTCTGTTGCTGGGGTGGTTGCCTTGGGTCAGGTGGAGCAGCAGCTCTTCGGCTCTATCCACCAGCCCTGCCCGCAAGAAATTCTGTGCCAGTTCAAAGCGCAAGGCATCGCGCTGGCTGGGTTGGAGGTCGTCCACCTGCTGCAAAATGGGGGTCAGCAAGCGGATAGCGAGGTCATGCTCACCGCGCTTTTTGTGGAGCTGTGCCAACACCAGCGGCAGTTCGTGGTCACGCGGGGCATGGCGCACCACTTCGGTCAGGGCTTCTACCGCACGGTCGGAGTGGTTGTTGACCAAGGCCAGCAGCGTTTTGAAATACGCGGCAGGAATCGCTTTGGCTTGCCCCAAGACGGCACGCATATCGACCCGCGCGGCAAACCAGCCTAAGCCAAAAAATACGGGAAAAACCAGCAGCCACCAGAGTTCAAAATCCTGCACAGTGTTCTTTCACACGAGGGGTTGCGGGGAATTATTGGCCAATCGCATCGCTAGGGTCGCTGATCACTTTGGCTTGGGTTTGCTGGCGCAGCTCTTTTTTAAGCGCGGAGAGTTCGCGGCGTTGGCGCAGGGAATAGACAAAGCCTGCCGTCAGCCCAAAAACCGTGCCCACCACAAAAAAACTGAGCAGCAGCACAATCAGCGGGGCTTGCCATGCCTGACCAAAGAACAGGTAAAAGGGGACGACTGTGCTGTTTTGCAGCGCGAGTCCAAGCAAGAGCGCGAACACCAGCAGTTTGAAAAACAAGAGGACGTAGCGCATGGGGCTTTTCCGTTGTCGCAAAATAAGGGGGGTAGTTTAAACGATAAGTACGGTTTGCCGGTATGCCCCGTGGGGGTCTTGGCGTGCAAATAGGCTGCGCACAAACAAAAACTGCGCTGAGTTGCCTCAGCGCAGTTTTGTCATAACAGCCAGCTCGCTATGCGGATGAGCCATGGGCGGGAAGCGGTATCTTTAGGACTGAATCGCTTCACCGCACCGCGCATCAACACGCTCGCGCAACTCTTTGCCTGCTTTAAAGTGGGGAACGTGCTTTTCGGGCACTTCGACACTCGAACCAGACTTGGGGTTACGCCCAAGGCGGGGAGGACGGTAGTTCAAATCAAAACTACCGAATCCCCGAATTTCAATCCGCTGTCCCCGAGAAAGACTCGTTGCCATGGCATCCAGAAGGGTCTTAACGGCCGCTTCTGCATCTTTGGCAACGAGGCTAGGGTAGCGTTCTGCGAGCTTAGCGATGAGCTCTGACTTAGTCATCGCTTTACCTTACGTGCAAAAGTTACTCGTTGCTGCCAGACAGCTTAGCTTTCAGCAGCGCGCCCAGGTTGGTCGAACCTGTGCTGGCGTTGGCATCGGCTTGCAGCTTGCTCATCGCGCCGGATTCGTCAGCCGCATCTTTTGCCTTAATCGACAATTGGATGGAACGGCTCTTACGATCAACGTTGATGATCACGGCTTCGACTTCTTCACCTTCTTTGAGGATGGTGCGGATGTCTTCCACGCGGTCGCGGGACACTTCGGAGGCACGGAGGTAGCCTTCGATGTCATCGCCCAAGGCAATCACAGCACCCTTGGCATCCATCGACTTGACAGTACCCTTAACGAGGCTGTTTTTGTCGTTGACGGACAAGAAGTTGTTGAAGGGGTCGCCTTCCAACTGCTTGATGCCCATAGAGATGCGTTCGCGCTCTACGTCGATGGACAACACAACGGCTTCCACTTCGTCGCCCTTCTTGAAGTTGCGAACGGCTTCTTCGCCGGCAACGTGCCAAGACAGGTCAGACAAGTGAACCAGACCATCAATGCCGCCTGGCAGACCAATGAACACGCCAAAGTCGGTAATCGACTTGATGGTGCCGCTGATCTTGTCGCCCTTGTTGTAGGTTGCAGCAAAATCATCCCAAGGATTGGATTGGCACTGCTTCATACCCAAGGAGATACGGCGGCGGTCTTCGTCGATTTCTAGAATCATGACTTCGACTTCGTCGCCCAGCGCAACAACCTTGGATGGGTGAACGTTCTTGTTGGTCCAGTCCATTTCGGAAACGTGTACCAGACCTTCGATACCTTGTTCGATTTCCACGAAGGAACCGTAGTCGGTCAGGTTGGTTACGCGACCGAACAGGCGAGTGCCTTGTGGGTAACGGCGGGACAGGCCCACCCAAGGATCTTCGCCCAACTGCTTGAGACCCAAGGAAACGCGGTTTTTCTCTTGATCGAACTTGAGCACTTTGGCTTCGACTTCGTCGCCCACCGCCAAGACTTCGGAAGGGTGCTTAACACGACGCCATGCCAAGTCGGTGATGTGCAGCAAGCCATCAATGCCGCCGAGGTCAACGAACGCGCCGTAGTCGGTGATGTTCTTGACGATACCCTTAACCACTGCGCCTTCGGAGAGGTTTTCCAGCAGGGCTTTGCGTTCTTCGCCGAGGGTTTCTTCCAGCACAGCACGGCGGCTTACCACCACGTTGTTGCGCTTACGGTCCAGCTTGATGACCTTGAATTCGACTTGCTTGCCTTCGAATGGGGTGGTGTCTTTGACTGGACGGGTGTCAACCAGCGAACCGGGCAAGAAGGCGCGGATGCTGTTAACCATGACGGTCAGACCGCCCTTAACCTTGCCGCTGATAATGCCGGACAAGATGGTGCCGCTTTCCAGTGCTTCTTCCAGCTCAATCCAAGCGGCCATGCGCTTGGCTTTTTCGCGGGACAGCTTGGTTTCGCCGTAGCCGTTTTCCAGCGAATCAATCGCTACGGTCACGAAATCGCCAATTTTGACATCGACTTCGCCGTTGTCGTTTTTGAATTCATCAACAGAAATGAGCGATTCGGACTTCAGACCTGCGTTAACCGTCACAAAATTTTGGTCAACGTTTACGACTTCGGCGGTAATTACTTCGCCAGTACGCATTTCTTGGCGAGCAAGGCTCTCCTCGAACAGGGCTTCAAAGCTTTCTAGGGTGGTAGTCATCAATCAGGAACTCAAAAGTGCAAGCAATGCAGGCTGCGGGTTAGTTGCAAAATGCCGCCCCTAGATTGCCTAGGCGCGGCGATAAAAATGCAAGGATTAGGGATTTTTCGCCGAGAACCAGCTTAGTACTTGGTCAACCGCCGCCTGAATACTCAGGGAGGTGGTGTCCAAAATATGGGCATCGGCTTCGGCTTTCAGCGGGGCGACGGTGCGCGCTGCATCGCGTGCGTCTCGTGCTTCAATGTCCTGCTGAATCTGGCGGATACTAGCAGCTTCCCCTTTGTCTATCAACTGCTTATGGCGGCGGCGGGCACGCTCTTCGGCACTGGCGGTCAGGTAGATTTTGAGCGTGGCATCGGGAAACACCACCGACCCCATATCGCGGCCATCGGTCACCAAGCCAGGGGCGGCACGAAAGTCTCGTTGACGCTGCAACAAGGCCGAGCGCAAGGCCGGCAATACCGCCACACTGGATGCCCCCAAGCCCATCGCTTCGCTGCGAATGGCATCTGTCACGTCTTCACCCTCTAGCAGCACCTGCCCCGCCTGAAACACCACCGGCAAACGCACCGCCGCCAAGGCCAGCCGTGCTTCGTTATCAAACGCGATGCCGTGGCGCGTGGCATACAGTGCCATCAACCGATACAACGCCCCCGAGTCCAGATAGTGAAACCCCAGCTTGGCCGCGACCAAACCGGCGACCGTCCCTTTGCCCGAAGCCGAAGGACCATCCAAGGTAATAACGGGAATTCCCATCCTGCGCCTCTTTCCATACAAGCCATTAAAGGGCGGCATTTTAGGGTATTTCGACCGCTTGTTTTGCGTTGTTTTGCGTGGTTTTGTGATAGCGTCCCGCTTTTATTTTTCGACCTCACACGGAATCCAATGGACTTTCTCGACCTTGCCCCCATTGCCCGCGCCGAAGGCTGCATCACGCTCCCCGGCTCTAAAAGCATTTCTAACCGCACCTTGCTGCTGGCTGCCTTGGCGGAAGGCACGACAACGGTTCATGGCCTGCTGGATTCTGACGACACCCGCGTCATGCTGGCCGCCCTCGCCCAGCTAGGGGTGACGCTAGCGCAGCAAGGCGACAGCCGCAGCTTCCGCGTAACCGGTGTAGGCGGGGCTTTCCCCGTCAAAACCGGCGACTTCTTTTTGGGCAATGCGGGTACGGCGTTTCGGCCACTCACAGCCGCATTGGCCTTGTCTGGCGGGCATTACCAGCTTTCGGGTGTGCCTCGGATGCACGAGCGGCCAATTGCCGATTTGGTCGATGCTTTGGTGACACTGGGGGCGGATATTCGCTACCTCGGCACCGCAGGCTATCCGCCCCTCGCCTTAGCCCCTGCTCAAGACAGTGGTGCCAGCACCGTGCGGGTGCGGGGCGATGTGTCCAGCCAATTTCTGACCGCCCTCCTAATGGCTCTGCCCCTGCTGGGGCGGGCGGTGACGGTGGAAGTGGTGGGCGAGCTGATTTCCAAGCCCTATATCGACATCACCTTAAATTTGATGGCGCGATTTGGCGTGCAGGTCACCCGCCAAGGCTGGCAAGCATTCTCGGTAGAAGGCGGCCAGCGTTACCAATCGCCTACCGAGATTTACGTCGAAGGCGATGCGTCCAGTGCCTCGTATTTCTTGGCGGCAGGGGCGTTGGGTGGGGGCGCGGTACGGGTCGAAGGGGTGGGCGCAAACAGCATTCAGGGCGATGTGCGCTTTGCCGATGCGCTGGCCGCGATGGGCGCGACGCTGACGTGGGGCGACAATTGGATTGCCGCCAGCGGCACCGGCAAGCTCAAAGCCTTTGATGCCGACTTTAACCATATCCCCGATGCCGCCATGACCTTGGCGGTGGCGGCCTTGGCGGCGGATGGGCGGTGCGTGCTGCGGAATATCGCCAGCTGGCGGGTGAAAGAAACCGACCGTATCGCCGCAATGGCCACCGAGCTGCGCAAAGTCGGTGCAACGGTCGAGGAAGGTGAAGACTGGCTGGCCATAACCCCGCCGACTACGCTGATTCCCCACGCCGCTATTGACACCTACGACGACCACCGCATGGCGATGTGCTTTTCGCTGGTCGCGCTGCTGGGTGTGCCGGTGCGGATTAACGACCCCAAATGTGTGGGCAAGACCTTCCCTGAGTATTTTGCGGCGTTGGCGACGGTCAGCCATTCTGCTTAATTCGTTATTCGTTGGGGACGGCATTACTCGTTGCCATCCTCCCCTGCTTAAAAGCAGGGGATTCCTACGGCGGTCAGCTAAAAGCTAGCTAACACACTTCGGCGGGTTCTTGCTTCACCGAGCGGCCTAGTTGCGCCGACTCTCCACAAGCTAACAAGCGGTGTCCCCGCGCTAAGAAGCTGTTTACG
>CALMOJ010000215.1 GCA_937871815.1 uncultured Neisseriales bacterium | reverse complement strand
CTTTACCGCCATTCTCCCCGCCCCATTTGGTCGGCTCGGCCTATGCGAGGCGCACGGCGCACTTACCGCACTGGTCTTTTTGCCGACAGATACGCCCCTGCAATCGCCCCCTTTTGGCAGCCTATCCGCGCTGGCGGCGCAGCGGCTGCACGCCTATTTTATCGACCCCCACACCCCGCTGGCTGACCTACCCTACCAGCTCACCGGCACGCCGTTTCAGCTGCGGGTGTGGCAGGCGATGCTGACAATTCCGGTGGGGGCGACCCAACGCTACGGGGAACTCGCAACTCAGCTTGGCAGTGCGCCACGCGCAGTGGGCGGGGCGTGTGGGCGCAACCCTTTGCCGCTGATTGTGCCCTGCCATCGGGTTGTCGCCGTAACAGGGATGGGGGGCTTTAATCAGGGCAAGCTAGAGACCATGTTGGGCATTAAACATTGGCTGCTCCAGCACGAGGCTGCGCACCTAGCGCAATAAGAAATAGAGCACCGGCGGTAGCACCAGCAGGCTCATCAGATTGCCAATGAGCACCAACGAAGCCACGCGGCTAGGCTCTTGCTGGTATTGCTCCGCCACCAAGAAATTCAGCACGGCAGGCGGCAGGGCGGCAAACAGCCACAGCCAAGGCTGTTGCGCGACGGGCAAGGGCAGAACGGGCAAGAGTAAGGCCACCATCAGCAATCCACTGGCAGGGCAAACCACCCCACCCAGCACGCCGAGTCGCCACTCCACCCACGACACCCCCGCAATCCGAACGCCAAGCGAGAAGAGCAGCAAGGGTACGGACACATCGCCCAGCATTTTTAGCCCCAATACCCACGCTTCCGGCAAATGCCAGCCCGAGAGGCTGACTGCCAGCCCCGCCGCTGTCGCTAGCATCACCGGCTGGCGAAATAGCCCCCCGAGCGGGGCATGGCGGTTCATCAGCCACAGCCCCAGCGAGAAATGCAGAATCATCTCGACCAAAAACAAAATCACCGCACCAGGAAGGGCGGTTTGGCCGAAAGCCAGCACCACCAGCGGCAAGCCCATATTGCCGGAATTATTAAACATCATCGGAGGCACAAAGGTCAGCGGGGCAATCTTCAGCAGACGCGCCAGCGGCCACGCCAAGAGCCCCGAGCCCAGCACCACCCCTGCCGCCCCCAAGGCCAGCCAGCCGTATTGACTCAGCTGTACATCCTTGCTAGCCAGCGCGACAAAGACCAGGGCGGGTACAAATAAATCCATATTGATGCGATTGACGGTCACCATATCGGGAGCATGACGACGTGCATAGACGTAGCCAATCAGGACAATAGAGAGCACGGGTAGCAGAATCGAGACAATACGCAACAGCATAGACAACGCACCTTGGTTTTTTCTGTCGGAAAAATGGCCAAAGAGCCGCACAATGGAACAGGGTCAATGGCCTCGTTACGGTGGTTTTACCCAAAAAAAAGGCTGGATCCTGTTTAACACAGAATCCAGCCCTTTTTTACCTTACTTTATCGCACGCCCCACCCAGAGGGAGGAGGAAGCGTTAGAAGTTCGGTGGAGAGTACGAGGCAGCTTGCGAAGACAAAACTGACCCGCCCCCCCTATTTGTTACTTTGCTTTTGCCGGTGCATTGTTGGAGAGACCCCACACATAAGCGGTCAGCAGATGCACTTTGCCTTCGCCGAGGAAGTCTTTCCATGCTGGCATTTGGTTGGTACGACCGTTCGTGATGGTATCAATCACAGCCTTTTCTGTACCGCCATACAGCCAGATGTTGTCGGTCAGGTTAGGTGCACCAATCGCTTGGTTGCCCTTACCGTCCGCACCGTGACACGCCGCGCAAGTGGCAGCAAAAGTTTCTTTGCCGCGCGAAACGCGCTCAGCATCAGCTTTTTTGCCCGAGAGGGACAGCACGTAGTTTGTTACGTCCTTAACCTTCTCTTCGCCAAAAGCCGCACCCCATGCAGGCATCTGGCCACGATGGCCTTCAGCAACACTTTGGTGGACTTGCTCAGGCGTACCGCCATAGAGCCAATCGCTGTCGGTCAGGTTAGGAAAGCCCTTTGCGCCGCGTGCATCAGCACCGTGACACTGCATGCAATAAGTCAGGTAAAAGCGTTTGCCCATTTCCTGCGCTTCTTTGTCTGCAGCCACAACCTTGATGTCTTGCTTCAGGAATTTGTCGTACAGAGGCTGATATTTTGCTTCTGCTTGAGCACGTTCTTCCTTGTATTGCCCAACGGAAGTCCAGCCACGCAAGCCTGGGAACTTGCCCAGACCAGGGTACAGCGCCAGATAACCGACAGCAAAGGCGATGGTGATGTAGAACATCCACATCCACCAGCTAGGCAGCGGATTGTTGTATTCCTCTAGGTCACCATCCCACACATGACCCATCGTTTGGGCTTGCTCGCCCTTTTTTACATTGGTCTTGGATTGGGTAAACAGCAAAGCCCCTACACCCAAAATACCGATGATAACGATGGCGGAAATCCAGATGCTCCAGAAATCGCTAACAAAATCACTCATTTTTTTGCTCCGTCAGAAGCCGGTGGCGAGCGTGTGCCCCCGGCTTGCAGTGAATCGTCGTCATCCGCGAAGGGAAGCATTTCTGCCTCGTCAAACCGTTTTTTGGCACTTCGTCCGTAGGCCCAAAAGGCAATCAGGAGAAAGCAGGCAAAAGACAGTACAGTGAAGACGATTCTTACTAGGTTGATGCCATCCATAGTGGTTTAGCGCACGTTCTTCAGTGCCAGACCCAAACCTTGCAGGTAAGCAATCAATGCCTCCATTTCCGACTTGCCCTCTACCTTGGCTTTACCCTCGGAGATTTCTTGGTCGGTGTAAGGTACGCCTACTTTACGCAGTGCGGTCATCTTGGCGGCTACACCGGCTGCATCAGCAGGGGTGGTGACCAACCAAGGGAAGGCAGGCATATTGGATTCAGGCACAACGTCACGCGGGTTAACCAAGTGGGTGTTATGCCATTCATCCGAATAACGACCGCCCACACGCGCCAAATCTGGCCCAGTGCGCTTAGAACCCCATAGGAAGGGGTGGTCATAGACGGACTCACCGGCAACGGAGTAGTGACCATAGCGTTCGGTTTCTGCACGGAAGGGACGAATCATCTGTGAGTGGCAGGTGTGGCAGCCTTCACGGATGTAAACATCGCGCCCAGTCAGTTGCAGTGCATCGTAGGGCTTAACCCCTGCGATAGGCTGTGTGGTCGATTTTTGGAACATCAAAGGCAAAATCTCGACCAGCATGGCCACGCTAATGACCAACAGGGTGAACACAATCAGATAGCCAACGTGTTCTTCAATCAGTTTCTGGATCTTTTCCATGGTTGCTTTTCCTTGTCCCGGCTTAGTGAGCGTGTGCTACAACGGCCGGAATTTCGGCGTTGACTGCACGACCCGCAGAAATAGTGCGGAACATGTTGTAGGCCATGAGCAGCATCCCTACCAGATACAGCAAGCCGCCCAAGAAGCGAACGAAGTGGTACGGATAGGTTGCTTTCACCACTTCAGCAAAGGAGTAAGTGAGCGTGCCATCAATGTTCAGTGCACGCCACATCAGCCCTTGCATCACGCCAGAAATCCACAGTGCCGCGATGTAAAGCACTACGCCAACTGTCGCCAGCCAGAAGTGCGCTTCAATCAGCTTAGTGCTGTGCATTTCGTTGCGGCCGAACAAACGTGGCAGCAAGTAGTAGATAGAGCCGATGGAGATAAAGCCCACCCAGCCCAACGCGCCAGAGTGAACGTGACCCACTGTCCAGTCGGTGTAATGCGACAAGGCATTCACGGTCTTGATGGACATCATTGGGCCTTCGAACGTGGACATACCGTAGAAGGACAACGACACAACCAAGAACTTCAGAACAGGGTCAGTGCGCAGTTTGTGCCACGCGCCAGACAGCGTCATGATGCCGTTGATCATACCGCCCCAGCTAGGTGCCAGCAGAATCAAGGAAAACACCATACCGACGGATTGTGTCCAGTCAGGCAAAGCGGTGTAGTGCAAGTGGTGAGGACCTGCCCACATGTAGGTGAAAATCAGTGCCCAAAAGTGGACAACCGACAGGCGATAAGAGAACACAGGGCGACCGGCTTGCTTAGGCACAAAGTAGTACATCATGCCCAAGAACGCTGCAGTCAAGAAGAAGCCCACGGCATTGTGCCCGTACCACCATTGCACCATCGCATCAATCGCACCGGCATAGACCGAGTAGGACTTGGTCAGGGTGACGGGGATTTCCATGCTGTTGACGATGTGCAGCAAAGCAACGGCCAAGATAAATGCACCGTAGAACCAGTTAGCCACATAGATGTGCTTCACTTTGCGGGTTGCCAGTGTGCCGAAGAACACGATGGCGTAAGCCACCCACACCACGGTAATCAGCAAGTCGATAGGCCATTCCAGCTCGGCGTATTCCTTACTGGTGGTCATGCCCAAAGGCAGTGTTACAACCGCCAACACAATGACCAGCTGCCAACCCCAAAAGGTGAAGCCAGCCAGCTTTTCAGCAAACAAACGCACTTGGCTAGTGCGTTGAACAACGTAGTACGAGGTTGCAAACAGTGCCGAACCGCCAAAGGCGAAAATCACGGCATTAGTATGCAAGGGACGCAGACGACCAAAGTGGAGCCAAGGACCTACGTTCAGGTCTGGCCACACCAACTGCGCGGCGATAATCACGCCCACCAGCATACCGACAATGCCCCAAATTACGGTCATCACGGCAAACTGGCGCACCACCTTATAGTTATAAGTGGATTGCGTTTCCATTAAGGTTTCTCCAAGGTTGCTAACACAAGAATCAAAAACCGTCACACGAACCACTAGAAACCTAGCCACATGCCCCCATGTGAGTGCGAGGTGCGAGTGGTTCGTAAGAGGGAAAAGCACGAGGATTACCCCTGATTTACTGAGCTGGATGGCTAGAAATTGCCTCGTCAACCAACTGAATTAAAACAAGAAATAACCCGTTTCATACCCTTTTGAAGCGGCTCATTTTACACTAAAACATGCACCCTAAGCCATACGGATACTAGGCAGCCCCCTCCTTTTTGCGTACAGCCAAAAGGCCTAATTCCAGCGCACCCATTATATTGTCATGCCCCCCTAGAATATTGACACAGGTCAAGCCGCTAGGCTTCGTCATCCTGCACGGGGAACTTTTGCCCGCTGCCCTTACGCGCCTTTCTCCCCCTTTGCTGGTGGCAAAATCCGCCACACCCCTTCTTTAATTCCGCCACGCGACCACTATGCCCACAGCCTTGCCCCCCTCCCCGATTGCCTACCTGATTGAGCCGAGCGACCTTGCTGGTCACTGTTTTACCGTCACGCTCACCCTTGCCCAGCCCATGCCAGAAGGCTGTCTGCTGCGTTTGCCCGCGTGGCTGCCCGGCAGCTACAAAATACGGGAATTCGCCCGCCACATAACCCAGATCACCGCAGGGTCGGGGCGCAAGCCACTGTCTGTACGCAAAGTGGACAAGCACAGTTGGCAGCTCGCCCCAAGCACCGGCAAGGTCACCGTCCGTTACACCGTGTATGCCTATGATGTGTCGGTGCGGGGCGCGTATTTGGATGGGCAGCGGGGTTTTTTTAATGGTGCGAACCTCTGCCTAGAAGTGGTGGGGCAGTCCGACCAGCCGCATCGGCTTACAGTACGCCCACCCGAGCATCCCGATGCCGCACAGTGGACGCTGGCCACCAGCTTGCCGCGTGAGGGCGCAGGGCGGCGTGGGTTTGGGCATTTTGTCGCCGCCAACTACGACGACTTGCTCGACCACCCGTTTGAAATGGGACACTTGGAGACGGTGCGCTTTACCGCCTGCGGTGTGCCGCATGAAATCATCGTGTCGGGGCAACACCGTGGCGACCTCGACCGGCTCGCGGCGGATGTCAAAAAACTCTGCACCGAGCACCTCACCTTTTTTGGCACACCCGCGCCTTTTGCCCGCTACGTCTTTTTGCTGCACGTCGGTGACAAGCTTTACGGCGGGCTAGAGCACCGCGCCTCCACCGCCTTGATGGCCAGCCGCGACGCACTGCCGGTGCAGGGCGAACCCACACTCACCGAAGCCTATCTCGACCTCCTCGCCCTGTTTAGCCACGAGTATTTCCATGCGTGGAACGTCAAGCGCATCAAACCGGCTGCTTTTGTGCCGTATGACCTCAGCCAAGAGGGCTACACCCGTTTGCTGTGGGCGTTTGAAGGCATTACCTCCTACTACGACGAACTGGCGTTGGTGCGCTGCGGCTTGTTGTCGATACCGGCCTATTTGCAGCGGCTTGCCGACCTGCTGGCTGCTGTGCGCCGTGCGCCAGGGTTGGCGGTGCAAAGTGTGGCGGAAGCCAGTTTTGATGCGTGGATTAAGTATTACCAGCCGGACGAAAACAGCCCAAACAGTCAGGTCAGCTACTACACCAAAGGCGCGTTGATTGCCCTGTGCCTCGACCTGACCCTCCGCCAACACAGCCAAGGGCAAGTCAGCTTGGATACGGTGATGCGGGCGTTGTGGCAGCACACCGAGCAGACAGGGCAAGGTATCGCCGAGGATGCATGGGGCCGCTTGGCCGAAGCCGCGACCGGTGTGCCGCTGACCGCCCTCTTGGCTCGCTGGGTGGACAGCACCGCACCACTCCCTGTCGAAGCTCTGCTGGCCACGGTCGGCGTGACGCTCTCCCCTGTCGCAGACGACACCTTGGCGGCGCGTCTCGGCGTTAAAGCCAGTGGCAGCACCGCAGAAGGCTGGACGCTGCAAAGCGTGTACCACGGCGGGGCGGCCTATCAAGCAGGGCTGTCTGGCGGCGATGTTTTGATTGCCGTGGATGGGCTCAAAACCAGCAGCGTCGAAGCGCAACACACACGCTACCCCGCTGGCAGCGTCGTCACCGCGCACGCCTTTCGCCGTGACCAGCTTTTGAGCCTCAGCCTGACCCTGCCTGCCGCCCCGCACAGCCGCTACGCCGTGACCGCCGAAGCCAGTCGAGTCCAAGGCTGGCTGACGGATTAAGCCCCCCGCCCTGCCGTGTCCCCACAAAAAAAGCGCGTCCGTGATGGATGCGCTTTTTGCTTATCTGCCCCTTCTGCCCTGCCGTCAAAAACCTAGCCCCGCTCCCCCGCCCAATCGGCCAAAAACGCCGCTTGCCGTGCAGCAGGCGAAACCGGCAGCGAAGCCACCACATGCGTCTTGGCCACCGCAGCGGCCACCGTCATCCCCCCGGCCCCTATCGCCCCCGTTGCCAGCAAACCTTGGCTACTGGCATATGCCCCGCCCAGCACCACGCCACGCGGCACTTGGCTGACCACCACCACCAAGGCACCGGCATCGACTTGGGCGGCCAGCGCGGCTTCGAGTGCCGGATGGTGGGGGGCATTGCCATTGCCAAAGGCGGCCAGCACCAAGGCATCCAGCGGCTGCTGCGCCAAGGCAGCGGCAATAAAATCCACCGTCGCACCTGGGGCGAGCGTAGCCAACACCACCCGACACTGGGGATTCAACGACCGAGGCACGAAGGGCTCAGCGGCGGCATGGGGTCGCCACAACGCACGTTGCCAATCCGCCACCACGCCAAACGTAGCCAGTGCCGGTGTGCCGAGGCTGGCAAAAGCGGCCAGCTGTTGCGCGTCTACTTTTTGGCTGCGCACCCCCCGCAGCAACTGCCCCGCGAACACCACACCGACTTCGACAAAATCCGGCTGGCTGGCGGCGGCAAAGGCATGGGCTAGGTTGCCCCAGCCATCCGATGCCGGCAGACACAGCGGCACTTGTGCCCCCGTGACCACCACCGGCTTGCCGAAATGGGGCAGCAAAAAAGCCAGTGCCGCCGCCGTAAACGCCAGCGTGTCGGTGCCGTGTACCACCACAAAGCCATCAAACGACGTGCGTCTGGCCGCGAGGTCAGCGGCCAACCGCGCCCAATCGGCGGGCGTGGCCTCGGCGGAATCCAGCAGCGGCGCGTACTCCACCACCGTCAGCGTGGTTTCCACCGGCAGCACACGCTGGGCGAGGGCGGCCAACTGCCCCGCAGTGGGACGCAAGCCCTGCGGAGAAGGCTGCATCCCCAAGGTACCGCCAGCGTGGATTAAGCAAAGGTGAGGCATGGGGAATCCTAGGGGGGTGAGAACGTGCTGAAAGTCTAGCGAACGATGGGTCAGCCGAGGCTGAATTTGCAGAAAAGTGATGCCACCGCCGCTGGTGGCTGATGGGCCTTGGCTGTTATTCCCCTCCGCCGGAAGGGATTAGACTTTGAGCAGGTTCTTAGCGGGATGACTTGAACCACCTAAATAGCACAGCCAACAGCCCTATGCCAAATGGGGCGGTCGATGCATGTCTTTCCAAGGGCGCGGCGCAGCGTGGGCAACGCGACATCCACTGCGCCGAGGGAGAAATCACATCCGAACGGGAAACCATCACCCGCGACCAATGGCAGCTAGGGCAACGCAGTTTGAAGGGTGGGGGAGGGATGGGCATGAGGCACTCCAGTAGTCAGTTCGCCGCTGAGAATTAAGGTGGGGTAAGTCACCTACCAGCCGTCACCAGACGACCTGCTGCTATTAAGGCACAGTCTCACGACAATGGCTGTCGTGAGACTATTTGGTGGGGCGGCGGCGGAGGGGCGGGGCAAGACTCACCGGTTGAGCCGTTGCGGTTGCGGCGAGCCGTGCGGCACCGCTGTCGCCTGACCGGCAACGGGCGTACACCGCACGGCGTGGCCGCCGCTTTGGGGTGAGCTGCTGCGCCAAGACAAAACAGCCCGCTCACCGTTGCGGTGGCGGGCGTGTGGGCGGGGAGGAGGAGGGGAAAGGGGCAGAGAAGCGGAAGCCATGCCGAACGTGCGGTATCCGGCATTGTGCAGGGCGGGCAAACCCTCTGGGGCGGTGGGCGGGTGGCGGATGCCCTTTGTTAAGCTAAGCCAGAAGCTGCCGCGTCCACTGCGCCAGCGCCTGCATTTGCGTCGCCAGCAAAGCCAACAAAGCGGGGTCGGTTACGCGCCCTTCGGCATCAAAGCCCCCAGCAAACGCATTGGCAAACACTTCTGGCTTGTTCAGCGGATGCAGGTCGAGGTAAACGCAAACCTGCCGCAAATGATACTGCGCCCGTGCCGTGCCCATCCCACCTCCAGCCCCCATGATGGCAACCGGCTTACCGGCCAACAGGGCGTTGTCTGGTGCGCGAGAAGCCCAATCCAGCACGTTTTTCAGCGCGGGGGCGAGTGAGTAGTTGTATTCAGGGCAGGCCAGCACCAAGCCATCGGCTGCGCCTATCTGCGCCAAGACCCGTGCCACGCTGGGCGGGGTGTCGGTCAGGTCGGCGTTGTAAAACGGCACCTCGGCAAGGTCGGCTATCTCGAGGCTGACCCCTTCTGGCAACTGGGTTTGGGCGGCGTGGAGCAAACCACGGTTGGCAGACTGGCGGCGCAAGCTGCCCGAAAGACCAAGAAAATGAAGAGCGGGCATGGCGGTTCTCCTTGAGTACAAAACACCCCTGCACTGTGTCCTTGGGTCACATCAGGTCATCCAGCGGGGGGCGGGTTTAGCGGCAGTTCATGGTCTGTGTTGCGGGTGTAAACAGGTTCTAAAACTTTCTAGGGTAGAAAATCCTCACTGAGTGCCTGCTCAAACGTCCACGGGCACTGCTCGGGGAAAGCTTTTTCAGGCATGTCCGTCTCTTGCGAGGCGGCCTTTTTTGCCTTGGCGTACGCCTTAGCCATCACATCCGCTAGCGTGGGTTTCAGGCTAGGGTTGTCTTCCAACACGTCAGGAATTTCCCGACGTTGTTCCTGGATTGTCAATCTCCAGCTTCGGCCTTGGTGTGAAGGCTGAAATTGCCATTTCAATAGGTGTTGCAACAACACCATGAGACGGTGTTCCAGCTCTCGTTTTTCACCCCGCCCCATACTTTCAAGCTCCTCAATCAGGTGTTCTAGGTCAACTTCATTCAGACAGCCGGAGCGCAGCAGGCTAGCCTGCTCAATTGTCCATCCATAAAAGTCACTTTCGTAACGAATCCCCATGTTTTCTCCGGTTTTTGAACTGCGTTTTCCAATCGGGCGAATACCCATTCATCGCCTAACTGGGGCTTCTGTCGTCACGCCCATTTTCTTCCGGTCTGCGCTGCTCGAACAGGTCGAGCGCGTATTTGTCGTCTGTTTTTTGGGTTTTTAGAACCTGTTTACGTTCTAGCGAACGAAGGGTCAGCCAAGGCGAAATTCGGGAAAAAACGCCGTTGGACCTGAATCCGTACGCATGTTTTTTCTGAGTTTCAACGCAGGATCACCCGAGTATCGTAGATCGTAAACAGGTTCTTACGGTTTAACCGCTTCTAGGGCGATATCGAGGGTCACTTCATCGCCCACATACGGCGCGTACTTGCCAGCACCAAAATCGCTGCGCTTAATGGTCGCCGTGGCATTGGCGCCAATCGCGTCTTTTTTCAGCATCGGGTGGGGCATGGCTTGGAACGAGGTGACGGTCAGCGTGACCGGCTTGGTGATGCCTTTAATCGTCAACTTGCCTTCCACCGTAGCGGGCTTGTCGCCAGCAAACATGACCTTGGTCGAGACAAACGTCGCCTTGGGGAAGGTGGCGGTGTCCAAAAAGTCCGCGCCTTGGATGTGGCCGTTAAACACTTCAAAGCCGGTATCGACCGAGGTCATATCAATGCTGATGTCCACCGCGCCGGTTTTAGCCGCGCTGTCCAGCGTGACCGTGCCGGTGGTCTTGTTAAAACGCGACACTTGCTTGGAGTAGCCAAAGTGGCTGTAAGCAAAGCGGGGGAAAGTGTGGGTGCTGTCCACGGTGTAAACCGCAGGGGCAGCCCATGCCACGCCGGACAACAAGGCAGCCAAGGTGGTGGTCAGGAGGGTGGTTTTAAGCGTTTTCATGAGGGGTATCCTTGGGATGAGAGAGAGAAAAACAAGCAAGATAGGCGATGAGCCGCGACCCGCCGATCAATAAAAGGGTTAGCGGGCTTCAGCGGCCAGCACACGCAAACTGAAGGTAATCCGAACATCGTGCGCCACAATCCCGCCATCCGCCCACGAGCCCTCGCCAATGGCAAAGTCGGTGCGCTTGAGGATAAAGCCACCCTCAAACGTCGCTGCTTTGCCCTGTGGGGTCAGGGTGAACGGGGCAGACACCTCATGGCTGCGGCCTTTGAGCGTCAGCTTGCCGCTGACTTGGTAGCGGTTGCCGCCTAAGGCTTTCACTTGGGTGGTGTCAAATTGGGCAGCGGGATACGCCGCCGTGTTAAACCACGCCTTGCCCTTGACCTCGTCGTTGGCCTCCGCCGAGCCCGCTTGAATGCTGGCCAGCGGCACGGTCAGCGAGGCTTTGGCTGCCTCGGGCTTGGCGGGGTCAAATTGCACTTGGCCTTTGAGCTGCCCAAAGCTGCCATTCATCGCCACGCCCATCTGGGTGTAGGTAAAGCCGATGCGGCTGTGTTGGGGGTCGAGCGTGGCGTAGCTGCCTGCCCAAGCGGGCAAGGCACTGCCGAGCATCAACGCAGCAGCCAAGGTGAGGGGGGGCAGGGTTCGCATTGGGGTCATCTCCAAAAAGGTCAGGGGCAAGTGGGGGGGCTGTGTTGCAGTGTTGCGGTGTTATCGGGGTTGCGTCGGTTTAAAAGCCTGTTCAAAGTCTTTCGCCCCCCTCCGACGGAGGGGAATACAAAGCCAAGACCGCAGCGATTGCGCTTTTTTTCGAATTTCGCCTTGGCTGCCCCGTCGTTCGCTAGACCGCAAACAGGTTCTTAAGGCTTGGCGAGGAAGGGCAACATTCTCGCCAACACCCCGTCGCGCTCCACCACATGGTGTTTGATGGCCGCCGCCGCATGGCCAAGCACCAGACTGAGCAGCACCCAATTCAGGGTTTCGTGCACCTCTTTCAGCACTTCCGCCACCAGCAGGTCCTTGCTGAGCAAGTCGGGCAGCGGCAGCACGCCAAACCACACGGTTTGAAAGCCCTTGGCCGAGCTCATCAGCCAGCCAGACAGCGGAATCAACACCATCAGCCCATACAAAGCCAAGTGCATCACCTGCACCAGCCAGCGTTGCGATTCACTCGTCGCGCTGGGCAAGGCAGGGGGTTGATGCGTCAGCCGCCATGCCAGCCGCCCCAGCAACAGCCCAAACAGGCTCACGCCTGCCCATTTGTGGTAGGCGTAGAGCTGCAACTTGCTGGGTGACAGCGGCAAGTCCGCCATATAAAGCCCCAAGGACAAGGTCGCCAGCAGCCCAAAGGCCATCAGCCAGTGCAGGGCAATCGCGGTGCGGGTGTAAGCAGTAGGGGTGGGGGTCATACGCAAATCTCCGATGGGGAAGGGGGGTCGAAGCGTAAGCTGTCCATGCTAATCACGCCATATTGCATTTGCCCTGCAATACGCTGAGCGGTGGGCGGTGTGGCCGTAGGCATGGCCGCACCCAGCGCGAAAAACAGCGGCAAAAAGTGCTCGTCGGTGGGATGGGCGCGGACGGCAAAGGGGGCTTGGTGGCGATAGTCGAGCAGTGCCGCCACCTCGCCCGCTTCGGCGTGCTGCGCCACCCAGTCGGCAAAGGTCTGAGCATAGCCATCACGGACCCCATCGCCCCGTTCGTAGAGGTTGTGGGTCATGCTGCCCGAGCCGATGATGAGTACGCCTTGTTCCCGCAGCGGCGACAGGGCTTGCCCCAAGGCCAGCAGTGCGGCAGGACGTGCCGTGGCAGGCAAGGAAAGCTGTATCACCGGCACATCGGCATCGGGATACAGGTGGAGCAAAGGCACCCAAGTGCCGTGGTCGCGCCCGACGTTGGCCTCGGCGACTGCCGCAATACCGTGTTGCTGACACCGCGCCAAGACCTCAGCGGCAAGGTCGGGCGCGGTCGGCGCGGGGTAGTCCAGCCGATAGAGTGCCGCCGGAAAACCACCAAAGTCATGCACCGTCGGCGCGTGGTCGGCGGTTTGTACCGCCAGCGTGTCGGTCATCCAGTGGGGCGACATCACCAGCACGGCGCGGGGCTTGGGCAGACTGCGCCCCAGTGCGCCCAGTTTCTGCCCCAGTACACCAGGGTCAAGGGCAAAGGTCGGTGCGCCGTGAGAGATAAAAAGGGTAGGCAGCTTTGTCATGGCAGGGCTTTCGTACAAGAAGCAGCGATGGGGACACTGTATTGGGTTTCTGAATGGCGATAAACTGCCGAATAGTGGATAGACTGTTTTGTTTTTCTAAACAATATAAAAAAGGGGAAGCCGCGCAATGGACCGATTCCGCGAAATGGAAAGCTTGGTAGCCGTGGTCGAAACCGGCAGCTTTGTGAAAGCCAGCGTGGTGCTGCGGGTTTCCAAAGCGGCGGTGTCGCAAACCATCGTCGCGCTCGAAACCCGACTGGGCGCGCGCTTGCTGCAACGCACTACACGGCGCGTTTCCCTGACCGAGGCGGGGCGGGCGTATTTGGCACACTGCAAACAAATTTTGGCGGATGTGGCCGAAGCCGACCGTGCGGTGGGCGCGGTGACGGGGCAGCCGGTGGGCGTGCTGCGGATTAACGCCCCGTTTTCGTTTGGGATACGCCAGCTCGCCCCGCTGTGGGGAGAACTGTTGGCGCGTTATCCCGACCTGACCCTCGAAGTCAGCCTTGCCGACCGTTTGGTGGATGTGGTGGAGGAGGGCTTTGATGCGGTGATTCGGATTAGCCGGCTGCAAGATTCCAGCTTGGTCTACCGCCGCCTGACCCACACCCGACTGGTGGTATGTGCCAGCCCCCGTTATTTGGCAGAGCACGGCACGCCCACCACGGTGGCCGCCTTGGCTGACCATCGGGTGATTGCGTATTCCTACGCCGCAGAAGGCGATACATGGCACTTTGCTGCTGCCCATGGCACGCGCCACAGCGTGCTGACCCGCCCTTGCCTACGCACCAACAACGGCGACACCTGTCGCGAAGTGGCCTTGGCGCACCAAGGCATTGTGTTGCAGCCCGATTTTTTGGTCAGCGACGCACTGGCCAGCGGGCAACTGGTGCCGCTGCTGCCCGACTTTGACGGCGAAGAAATTGGCGTGTACGTGGTCTACCCCTCGCGCCAGCATTTGTCGGTCAAAGTACGGGTGCTGGTGGATTTTTTGGTGGCGGCGTTTGCGGATATTCGGTGGGCGGGGGAGGGTTAAATTAAGCCCCCCAGCGCTCATGGCGATTAGCAGTTCTTTGTCTTGCCTCTACTTCGGGATAAGGATATTCAGACGCGTGGTGTGCCTTCATCCGCGTCAAAGGTGTCCCACAGGGCGGTTTTGAACCAGTACGGCATCTGGTCAGTTTTCATTTCCAGCACTTCGCCATCGGTCACTTCAGCAATCCATACCCGCTCATGGCCGGAGTTGTCGAAGAGGTAGGCGCGATCAGAGAAAGCGACTGCCCGTGGCAGCAATGCCAATGAACGCCTGTAGCGGCTGACTATCCTGTCTTCTGGGACAGGATGCCCACCGGTCTCGACGCGGTACCGTACCCGTGAAATATTGATTTCGGGGTCTTCGGTTGCCACGTAGTAGAGATAAGTGCGAAAGCCTTGCTGCTGTGCTTTTTGCAGAAATGCCACCTTGTCTGGCGATGACATCACGGTTTCGAAGGTGAAGGAGGTTTTTGTCTCAAGCAACTTGTGCCGCATAAAGTCCGAGAGCACTGAGGCAAAATAGGAATTCACCGCGACCGACCCAAAATCCACCTTGCTCTCGGCCAAGTGCAGCTGCTCGGCCTGCGCCCGCAAGCCGGCTTTTGCCAGCAGGGTCGAATGGCGCAAAAAGTCCTGCAATTCGTCCTGCGTAGCTGATACCTCGAAAGCCGCCAACTCCAGACACCCATCCTTGCGGATTGCCTTTTCGATTTCATCTGGATTGAGGTAAACGCCCAGCCATTCGAGTGGCAGCACCTCCTTAATCGTGCTTTTACCCGAGCCATTTGGCCCAGCAAAAACGCGCAGGCGTGGGAGTGGCTGGCTCATTGCGGACTACGCCGGATGCGTTTGCTGCCTACGACGACAGGCACAGGTGTCTGTAAGTCACGAATCACCCTCTGCTCGCCATCGGCGGAGGTTTCGACCAGCTTGCCATTTACGGCTTCCAGCACCTTCCATCCGGTGGTCAGTGCCTGATAGTAGGCGCGTTTAACCGCACCACCCGCCAGTTCTGGAATCTGGGACTCCATGGCCAGCATTGATTTTTCACTGAGTTGCACTCTTGATTTCATGGTCTGTCCTTATTTCGCTCGTGTGGCTGAGTTGATTCCCCAAAAAACAGGTTTTTTTGGGGGGCGCGGCAACAATGTTGGCAGATTATTTAAGCCGAATCACGCGCTCAAGTGCGATGCCTTCACTAACCGATACGGGTCAAGTTTGTTCGCACCCCCCGATAAGGTGTTGATGGCTCAAGCCTGCACGGGCACAGGTTTGAGCCAACATTGTTTTTCAAACGCCGCTGGGGTGCAGTGCAATCCGTGCACGGCGAGTGTGTGTCGCGAAGTGGCCTTGGCGCACCAAGGCATTGTGTTGCAGCCCGATTTTTTGGTCAGCGACGCACTGGCCAGCGGGCAACTGGTGCCGCTGCTGCCCGACTTTGACGGCGAAGAAATTGGCGTGTACGTGGTCTACCCCTCGCGCCAGCATTTGTCGGTCAAAGTACGGGTGCTGGTGGATTTTTTGGTGGCGGCGCTTGCGGAGGTTCGGTGGGCGGGGGCGTGAGGCTAGCCGCATCGCTTGAATTGCCGCATCCCCCTATGCCTCACGGGTAGCCGTTGATTTGCATCAAGGAGCATCGACCCCTACCCGCCGATGATAAAGCCCTGATTTTGCATTGCGTTTAGAAATTCAAATATCAATAAGGGGAATACCATGAAAAAACACACACCCTCCCGTCTCTAGCTGATGGCCTCACTGGCAGCCTTGCCGTTCGCGATTAACACGGCTTTTGCCGCAGACAGCGACGCACACGTTAACGCCAATCCCAAAGCCCCCAAAATGACCACCGCCGAGTTCGAAAAGGGCAAACAGCTCTATTTTGAACGCTGTGCGGGCTGTCACGGCGTGCTGCGCAAAGGCGCGACCGGTAAACCCCTGACCACCGACATCACCTTAGAACGGGGCACCGAATACCTTAAGACCTTTATCAAGTACGGTAGCCCCGCAGGGATGCCCAACTGGGGCACGTCGGGCGATATGACCGATGATGAAGTCGATTTGATGGGGCGTTATATCCAGCAAGAACCGCCCGTTCCGCCTGAATTCTCACTCGCCAACATCGAAGCCTCGCGCAAAGAAATTGTGCCGGTAGCCAAGCGGCCTACCCGCAAAATGAACAACTACAACCTAGACAACCTGTTCTCGGTGACTTTGCGTGATTCCGGCGAAGTGGCCTTGATTGATGGCGATACCAAAAAAATCATCAATATTGTTAAGACTGGCTACGCGGTGCATATCTCCCGCATGTCGGCTTCGGGTCGCTATTTGTATGTAATTGGCCGCGATGCCCGCTTGAATCTGATTGACCTGTGGATGCCTAAGCCAGACAACGTCGCCGAGGTCAAAGTCGGCCTTGAAGCCCGCTCGGTCGAAACCTCCAAATTCAAAGGCTTTGAAGACAAGTACGCGGTGGCTGGCACTTACTGGCCGCCACAGTACGTCATCATGGATGGCGACACCCTCAAGCC
>CALMOJ010000214.1 GCA_937871815.1 uncultured Neisseriales bacterium | reverse complement strand
AGGGAAGTTTAGTCTGATGTTTGAAGAATTTAAGAAATTCGCCGTGCGCGGCAATGTCCTTGATTTAGCGGTTGGGGTGATTATTGGGGCGGCCTTTGGCGCGATTGTAAAATCGCTGGTAGACGACATCATCATGCCACCGATTGGGATGCTGATTGGCAACGTTGATTTTTCGCAGCTTTTTTGGGTGCTGAAAGAAGGTGCCGCCGTGACTGGTCCGTATTTGACCATTGATGCCGCCCGCAAAGCCGGCGCCGTGACGCTGAATTTTGGGCTATTTTTTAACGCCATCATTAGCTTTGTGCTGGTGGCGTTTTCGGTGTTTATGCTGGTGCGGACGCTGAACCGCCTACGCGGCAAAGAAGAAGCCCCGCCCCCCGCCCCACCGACCAAGACCTGTGGCTACTGCAAAAGCGCAATCGACCCTGCGGCGACCCGTTGCCCGCACTGCACCTCGACGCTGGATGAATGACATTTGATACATATCAAGAGTCTAAGCAAATAGCCTGTTGATAATGCCGTATCGGATTTAAATACAAAACCCTTGGGAGATTATCATGGCTTTGATGAAAGAAATGCTGTCATCTGATGTGGGTATCATGAGCTTGGCCACGATTACCGTGACGTTTATTGTCGTTGTGGCGGCCATTACCTTTTTTATCCGCAAATCCCGCGAGGGTTAGGGTTTTCTTGGGTTGCTGCGATTTATTTGCAGTTATTTTAAAGCGGCAGCGCGTCTGCCGCTTTTTTTGCGTCTTGATTTTGGCGCGGTGTCGCTAGTCCTCGCCCGCCTCCCACTGACGACGCTCCACCAAAGCCTGAACCAGCGTACCAAGGTCGGTGTGCTCTAGCTCGCCGCCCACCGGCATCCCCCGTGCAATGCGGCTAATTTGCAGGCCATAGGGTTTCAGCAGCGTGGACAACACATGCGCCGTGGCTTCGCCTTCTGCCGTGAAATTGGTCGCCAAAATCACCTCACGCACTGCGCCGTTGTCGGCTTGCGCCACCAGCTTTTCCAGCGGTAAATCACGCGGCCCGATGCCATCCAACGGGGACAGCCGCCCCATCAGCACAAAATAACGCCCCTGATAGCCTTCGGTGTGCTCTAGCGTCATCACGTCAGCCGGCATTTCCACCACGCACAGGGTGCTGGGGTCGCGGCTGCTGTCGGCGCACAGGGCACACAGCGGCGTTTCGCTAAAGGTGTTGCAACAGGCACATTGCCCCAGCTCGGTCAGGGCATGGTCTAGGGCACGCGCCAACCGCTCGGCACCCGCTTTGTCGCGCTGCAACAGGTGGTAGGCCATACGGCTGGCCGATTTAGGCCCTACCCCAGGCAAAACACGCAGCGCACTGACCAAGCGGTCGAGGCTGGGGGGATTTTTAAACGCGCTCATCCTTGTACCTTTAGGGTTGAAATACCGATGCCATTGCCTTTGAGCACTTGAATTTGGACGGGGATGCGGGCTTTCATCCCTTCCACATGGCTAATCACCCCGATCATTTTGCCGCTGGCGTTGAGGCTATCGAGGGCAGTCAGGGCGGTTTCGAGCGTGTCGCTGTCTAGCGTACCAAAGCCCTCATCCAAAAATAGCGAGTCAATCGCCATGTGGCGGCTGACCAAATCCGACAGGGCCAAGGCCAAGGCGAGGCTGACCAAAAAGCTCTCGCCGCCGGACAGCGTGCTGGTGTCACGGCTGACATCCCCCTGCCAAGTGTCGATGATTTGCAGCTCCAGTTCCGTCTTGTTTTTACGCTGTAACAGATAGCGGTCATGCAGCCGCACCAGTTGGCGGTTCGCCAAGTCCACCAAATGGTCGAGCGTCAGCCCTTGGGCAAATTTACGGAATTTATCGCCGTTGGCCGAGCCGATCAGCCCGTTTAGCCGCGCCCAGTCGGCTTCGATGGCGGCTTGGATGGCGATATCAGCCAACAGGGCGGCGTGCGTCTCATGCTGTTGGGCATCTTGCGCCAAGACGGCCTTGACCGTGCCCCGCATGGCGGCGGCAGCTTCGCGCTGCTGGGCAAGGTCGGCCAACTGCTGGTCGAGTGCCTCGGCGGGCAAGTCCGTCAGCACCTGCTGCTGCAAGGTGCTGAGGTCGTGCTGGGCGGTGTCGCGTACCGCTTGGGCACGGTGCAAGGCCGCTTGCCGCGCGGTGCGTGCTTGTTCCAAGGTGTGGCGGTCGGCAGGCAGCAGCCGCGCGGCCAAAAAGAGGGCGGTATTGGCAAAGGGACTCTGTGCCAGTGCGTGTTGCCATGCTTCGGCGGCGTGCTGCTGGGCGGCGGCGTGGTCGGTGTGGTGACGCGCCAACTGGGCAAGCTGCCCTGTCTGCTGGTCTTGCTGGTGGGTCAGACGGTCGAGCGCGTCGCGGGTGGCGGCCAAGACGGCTGTCCAATCGGTGTCAGCGGGCTCGGTAGAGGCGGGCTCGGCCACCACCCCAGACGGCGCAAGACCGGCCCAGTGCTGGGCTTCGGCTTGGGCGGCTTCGCAGGTTTTTTCTTGTTGGACGAGGGCGTGCTCAAGCTGCCGCAAGCGGGCTTGTCCGGCCTGCCATGCTTGCCAATCGGCTTTGCGGGCGGCCAACCAGTCTGCGGCGGGGGTGGCGGGGTCGGGCGGGGCAAACCCTGCCTGCTGGAGGGCGGCGGCAAAATCACGGGCTGCCGTGGCAGAGCCGTCACGCTGGATGGCCTGTTGCGTGGCCAGTTCGGCAAGGCGGTGGTCTTGAGTCGTTACGGCTTGGGCCCGTTTTTCCCCTTCGGCGAGGGCTTGAGCCTGCTGAAGCGCGGTGTGCTGGCGGTGTTTATCGGCGGCAAGGTGGGCGGCTTCGGCCTGCTCGGCGGCCTTTAGGGTGCGGCTGAGGGTGGCGGTTATGGCCTCTAGCTGGGTCAGCGCGTCCTCTAGGGCGGGGGCATTGCGCCACAGGGTTGGTGCCAGCCCCAAGGGTTCGATGAGCGCGAGCCACGCGGTATTCAGGCGGGGATAGTCGGCTTCCAGCACGTCGATGCGTTGCTGGCAGGCGGCCTGCTGGGTTTCTAGCTGGGTCAGGGTTTTGCTTACCGCCTCGCCTGCTTTTCGCGCCTGTTCGAGTGCCCGTTCGGCGTGCTCAAGGGCGGCTTCAGTCGCCGAGACATCCAAGGCTTGATAGTGCTGTTTGGCGGGGTGTTGCGTCGCGCCGCACAGGGGGCAGGGCTGGTCGGGGCGCAAGTTGTCCCGATGCGCGGTGAGGCTTTGTATCACCTGCTCCTGTGCCAGCAACGTGCGTTTGTCTTTGGCTGTGGCGTGGCACTGCTGGTAGGTCTGCCGCGCCTGTTCCCGCAGGGCTGCTTGGCTGGCACAGGCGGTGACCAGTTCGGCGTGCTGTGCTTGGTGCTGCGTCCATTCGGCATCGACTTCTCGCAGACGCGCCGCTTGCTGGGTGGCTTGTTTAAATTGCTGGTGCTGCTGTTGCGCCACCTGCCACTCCGCCCGCCGCGTCGCCAAATCTTGTCCTGCCAACTGGGTGTGGTAAGCCGCTTGCGCGTGGGTAGCGCGGTCAGTCGCTTCGGCGTGTTGGTGCTGGGCGGCGGCATAGGCGGCCTGCGCCTGAGCAAGCTGGGCGGCGTGGTGTTCGCGTTCGAGGTGGACGCGCTGCTGCTGGGCTTCGGTATCCGCTTGGGCGGTTAGTAGGGCGGCTTGCTGCGCAAGCGCCGTTTGCCAATCGCCGAGTAAGTCGCCCAGCGCGGCGTGGTGAGCGCACTGTTCGGCGGCGTACTGTTGCTGGGTATGGTCGGCGTGCAGTGCGGCGTATTGCTGCTGGGTCTGTGTCGCACGCTGGGCACTGAGCCACGCGGCACGGGCACAGTGTTGGTCGTGCTGCTGGGTCAGGGTCGCCAAGGCGTGCTGGGCGGCGGTGTGGTGTTGTGCGGTGTTCGTAAGTTGCTGGTTGGCACGCTGCCACGCATCAAAAGACGGGGCGATAAGGTCGGCGGGCTTACTCGCCGCGAGGCGTTGCTCCTCAACAAAAGCGGCGGCGTGGGCGGCGTGGGCGACCTCCAGTGCGGCCTGCGCCGTGGCATAGCAGGCTTCGGCACGGCTGAGGTTGACGCGCCATTGCTGTTGCTGTTGAACGCGCTGTTGGTCGAGATTCAGCGCGGCGGTCTGCGCATCCAACGCAGTCAAGGTGACTTGATGCTGTTCGCGCTCGGCTTCGCTCAGCAGGGCGACGGCATTGGCATGGGTGGTCAGGGTCTGCAGCGTGGCTTTTTCGCGCTCGGCATACTGATAAACCCGCGCCGAAATATCGCCGTAAATTTCGGTGCCAGTCAGCTCTTCGAGCAGGTCGGCACGGTCAGCCGCATTGGCATTTAAAAACGCGGCAAAGCCTCCCTGCGCCAACAACATGGACTTGGTAAAGCGGGAGAAATCCATGCCGGTCAGGGCTTCGACCTGCTCTAGCTTGTCTTTCAGCTTGGTGGTCAGAATTTTGCCGGTTTCGACTTCGGCCAGCTCTACCATCGGGGGCTGCAATGCGCCTTCAGGGTTGCTGCGGGCGCGGCGTTGGCTCCAAAACGCACGGTAGCATTGCCCCTTTACCGCAAAAGTCACTTCGGCCCAGCAGTCCCCTGTGTGGTGGGTCATGATGGGGTTGCCGTTGACCGAGAACGATTTTTGGCGCGGGGTTTGGTGGTATAGCGCGAGGCAGATGGCATCCAGCAGGGTGGATTTGCCCGCACCAGTTTCGCCGGTAATCGCAAACAAGCCGCTGCTGGAAAAAGGCGCGGCGGTAAAGTCGATGGTGTGCTCGCCTTTGAGCGCGTTGAGGTTTTTAAGGCGCAACGACAAAATTTTCATGCTGAAGGCTCCGCGTGCACGTCATCCACAACCTGTTTGAAGTGGGCGATAAGCTGCTGGCGGCTTGCGTCTGACAGGGTATCGCTTTCCAGTGCAAGGCGTTTGGCGAAGACCTCGAACGGGTCAAGCTCTTCGAGGGTGGCGGCAGTCGAGAGGCTGAGGGCGAGTGCGGCTTGGGGTCGGGCGCGGCGCAAACGCAGCATCACGGCGGGCACATCAAGGAGCAGGGGCTGGAGACGGCTATTGAGGTCATGCAGCGTGTCGTCTTCTTCGACTGTCACTTCTAGCCAAACAGGGAGGTCAGCCGTAGCCTGTTCGCAGGCGGCTTGGAGGGCGGCGGGCAAGGTGGCAAGGCTGCCTTGGACACGGCGCAGCGGCTGAAAACACGGCACCGACAGCGGGGTAATGGCGGTCAAGCCCTCGGCTGAAAAATCGACCAGCAGCACTTCTTTAGACTGGCTGGCTTCGCTAAAGCTCAGCGGAATCGGTGAGCCAGAATAGCGAATATGGGCATGGCCGCCGACGGCTTGGGCGCGGTGCAGATGCCCCAAGGCCAGATAGTCCACCGGTGGAAAAGCCGTGACCGGTAGGGCTTGCAGCGTGCCAATGTAGATTTCGCGCTCGGAGTCGCTGAGCTGCGCCCCCAGTACGGTCAAATGCCCTGTCGCGACGATGGGCCACGCGCCGCCCAGTGCGTCCCGCTGTGCAATCGCCGCTTGGTACACCGCGCGGTAATGCTGCTGAATGGCAAGGTGCAGGGCGTGCTGTTTATCTTCGGGGCTTTGGTTGGCTTGGCTGCGGCACAGGTCTTGCGGGCGCATAAACGGGATGGCACACAGCACCACCCCTGCCGTCCCTTTGCGGTTTGGCAAAACCAAGACCTGCTTGGCGGGGTCGGTGGTGGTCGAAGCGATGACCCGCGTCCCAAACCGTGCGAGAAGCGATTGGCTTTCGCCCAAGGTGGTGGGGGAATCGTGATTGCCTGCCAGCAGCACCAGCGGAATACCGTGTTGGTGCAGGGTGGCGATAAAGTCGTAATAAAGGGTGCGGGCATAGCTGGGCGGGGTGCCCGTATCAAAAATATCACCGGCGACCAGCACCGCATCGACCGCATAGTGCTCGATTTGCGCGACCAGCCACGTCAAAAACTGCCGATGCTCTGGCTCACGGCTGTAGTTGTAGAGCTTGTGACCCAAATGCCAATCGGAGGTATGGAGGAGGCGCATGGTGCAAAAATCCA
>CALMOJ010000213.1 GCA_937871815.1 uncultured Neisseriales bacterium | reverse complement strand
GTGGGGGAGGATGTCAACGCTGACCTGACCCCGCACAACCGGTCTATTGTGTGCTTTCCACTATTGGTTTGGGGCACGCGCTGTCTTTGCGGGTGGTGGCCGAAGGGGTGGAAACCGAAGAGGCTTTCCGCGCACTGGCTGCTTTGGGGTGCGATGTGGCGCAAGGCTACATGATTACCCGCGCCCTGCCGCTTGAAGCCTTTGAGAGTTGGCGACAGCAGCGCCGGCAGCACAGTCATTGAAAGAAAAAATCCAACCCGCTGATAGCGTAGTTGGATTTTTTTGGGGGTATCAATAGAGCTTACTACAGCGCAACCCGAAACAGCGGATGCTCCGGTGCAAGGCGGTGCCCTGTTTGCTGAATCTGCCGCCAAATCGGTTGCTGGTGCAGCTTGGGCTGTAGGTCGGAGGCGAGGGCAGTAAAGCGGGCGGTGTCGTCCAAGTCAGCCAAGGCACGCAGCATCAGCACCTGCATTTCGGTATCGTCCGGCGTGTCAGCAAGGGCGGTAGACAGCACCTGCACGGCTTCTTGGCTGCGGCCATAGGCCAAAAAGACCTCGGCCTCGCCAACAGGGTCTATGCCCCGTGCCGCGCAAGATGACTGAGCTTTATTTGACCGCCCCATATAACGCAGATAGGAGGCCACGGCAAAAAGGGCGGAAAGAAAAACCAACAAACTGGGCAAAATAAGCGTAGCCATGACGAACCTCGGAAAACAAGAAGGAGATAAGCCATCATCACCCCCATTGCCCCTGCCGCACAATTCGTAGAAATACGGTATTTTTCAACAAAATTCACTGCACAAACACGGCTCTACAGCCTTCGGCAAGAATCATTCCATGCGACTATGCGCAGGGGCTTTTCTAGGTATTAGAAAATGCAAGTTCACCAAAAAATAGCCCCGCCGTTGACGCTGCCCTCGGTTAGCAGGGGGATTTTGCCTGCTGGATATACGTCCCCTGCAAGACTTGTTGCAAGACTGCAACAGGCACGGCGGACTTCACCGCCGCTTTGCCCAAGGCTTCGAGCAAAACAAAGCGGAGCTGCCCGTTTTCCACCTTTTTGTCATGCCCCATATGGCCAAGCCACGCGTCCACCCCCAAATCCGGCGAGTGGGTCGGTAGCCCCGCTTGCGCCAAAACTGCCACCACCCGCGCCACCTCGGCTTCGGTCAGCCAACCCATCAGCCGTGAAGTTTCCGCCGCCAGCACCATCCCCGCCGCCACGGCTTCGCCATGCAGCCACGCGCCGTAGCCCATACCGGCTTCAATCGCGTGGCCAAAGGTATGCCCCAGATTCAGCAAAGCGCGTACGCCGGTTTCTTTTTCATCTTCGCCCACAATGTCGGCCTTCATTTGGCAGCAGTGGCGCACCGCCTCGGCCAGCACGGTGCGGTCACGCGCCACCAGTGCCGCCATATGGGTTTCCAGCCAGCCCAAAAACGCCACATCCCCCAACAAGCCGTATTTGATGACCTCGGCCAAGCCAGCCGCAAACTCGCGGGCGGGCAGGGTATCAAGCAGCACCATGTCGGCAATCACCGCACGCGGCTGGTAAAACGCCCCAATCATGTTTTTGCCCAGCGGGTGGTTGATGGCGGTTTTGCCCCCCACCGAGGAATCGACCTGTGCCAGCAGCGTGGTTGGAATTTGGATAAACGGCGCACCCCGTTGGTAGCACGCAGCAGCAAAGCCGGTCATATCGCCCGCCACTCCGCCGCCCAAGGCAATCAGCGTGGTTTTACGCTCGGCACGGGTCGAGAGCAGCGCGTCAAAAATCAGGTTGAGTGTTTCCCACGTTTTGAAGGCTTCGCCGTCGGGCAGGATGATGGGGGTGACCGCCACGCCCTCGGCTTCCAGCGCGGCAACCAGCGGGGCTAGGTAGAGTGGTGCCACCACGGTATTGGTGACGATGGCGACTTTTTTCTGCGGCAAGTGCGGCAAGATAAGCGCGACTTGGGTCAGCAGGTTTTCGCCGATATAAATGGGGTAACGGGTGTCGGGCAGGGTCAGGTCTAGGGTAATCATGGCAGCTCACAAACAAAGGTGGGGATAGCAAAACGCCACACGGGAGGCGTGTGGCGTAGAAGAGGGTGGAGGAGGGCTCTGCGCCGCTGGAATAAGTGGGCGGGCTAGGTGTCTAGCCGCTGCAACAGCCGCATCACCAAGGTGTGGACGTTTTGGCGCGAGGTATCAATAACCACATCAGCAATTTCGCGGTAAAGCGGGTCGCGGGCTTCAAAAAGCTCGGCCAGCTTGGCGCGGGGGTTGGCGGTTTGGAGCAGCGGGCGGCTTTTGTCGTTTTGGGTGCGGGCGAGCAGGTCATCAATCGCGGCGCGAAGATAGACCACGGTACCGTTTTCTGCCAACAAGCGACGGTTGTCAGGGTTCAGCACCACGCCGCCCCCCGTAGCCAAAATCACATTGTCGAGTTGCACCAAGTCGGTAATGGTTTCGTGCTCACGGGCACGAAACCGCGCTTCGCCTTCAATCTCAAAGATGGTGGCAATACGCACCCCCGTCCGCGCTTCGACCTCGTGGTCGGAGTCATAGAAGGTTTTACCGGTTTCTCGGGCAAGGGCGCGTCCCACGGTGGTTTTCCCCGCGCCCATCAGTCCGACCAAAAATATATTGCTTGCAGCGTGTGTCATGGGGACATTGTAACTAAGCGTATCGCCCTAGGCGAGGGGGGGCGCAGCAGTTGGGTAAGCAGGAAAGAGAAGGTTTGTTAATGTCGCAGCCCTTCTAGCATCACCTCGTCAAAGTTGACAGGCAGGGGCGTTGCCCATTGCCGAAAGTCCATTTCAGGCGAAAAAGGGCTCAGAGGGCGTTTGAGCAGCTTGGCAAAAAGAGCGGCTGTATGCGTGTCCGCAAAGAACCGGTCTGCTGTCAGGCCATTGATATTGAGGCTAAGGGGGTGTCCGCTAAGGGGGTCTTCGATATGTGCGGCCAGCACGCCTTCCGGTCTAAATCCGAGGTGTTCGGTATTCGCTTGAGCCGTTGGATTATCGCCATACACAATGCTGACCAATTTACGCAGCCCACACCGCGAAAAAGCAAATTCAAAAATTAAGAGTGTCGCCGCCAACGCAACGCCCGCAGCAGGCCGGTCAGGAAAGCCCAGTAGATATTCTGCACGTCCATTTTTAAAATCCATATCAACTAGGCCTGCCAGCCCGATAGGAAGACCGTCGCGTAACACCACCCACTGTATTTGCTTACTTTCGGTTGGGGGGAGGGCGGCTTGTGCAAGGTCTTGTTCTACGGCGACTTCGGTTGCGGCTTGAAAGCGGTGGTAGTGCATTTGAAATTCGGTATTGGCGCGTGCCTTGAGCAAAAAATTACGGTGCTGATAACCCAGTCGCACAATACTGACTCGCCGCCCTGTTAGGGGCTGTTGCCACAGCGGTGAAAAGGGGTAGGCCAAGGCGACCAATGGTGCACGCAAGGCGGGGGGCACCAGTTGCCATGCTTGGTAAAAGGCTTCACCCGCAGGATAAAGCTCGTTGCAGCGCACCGCCGCCCGCCCAAAACCAAGGTGGGCGAGAAAATTTTGGGGGGCGTAGAGTCGTGCCAAGCCTGCGTAGTGCAATCCCATGGCGACGCGCCCAACCTTTAGGCACAGCTCGGATAGCTCCAGCAAAATACGGGGCTCTGTTGGGGCGAGGCGGTGAGCCTGAGTCAGGCAATGGGTCGCTTGGGGATACATCGCCGTGCCCCCCCGTGCCACAAAATACAGCCCTTCCGCCCAATAGTCTGCGGCGGTAAAGGTAGCGCGAGGGCGAGCGGCTAATGCCAAAGCAATAGACTCCCATTCCCCCTTTTGAATAGCGGCAAAAAAAGGCGTGTTTTCTAGGGGTTCAGACGTATGCACGGCAAACTCTTCTTTAATATGTAGACAAAAAGCCGAGACCGACCACGGGGGTGGCTTGTCTCGGCTTTGGGGCAAACCCGCTGGTGAGCAGGGGAAATTAACCCACTTTAGAGCCAGAATAAGGCGTATAGGCCACGCCTTGGCCTACCAAGCCAATACATTCCACCTGAGTTTGGGGTTGTTCTGCGGCTAGGGCAATCAGGCTGGCTTGGGAGTAGGTGCCATTTTCAATTTGCGAACTAAAAGCGCGAATGGTGCCTGTATCGGCATCGTGTCCAGTCAGATTTTTGTAGAGCAAGCCAACCAGCGCGTCATTGCCAATGCCCCCTTGTGCATAATGACTCAGCGCAGCTTCGGCAATCGAGGTGGTCAACGAGGCATTTGGGGTCGTAGATGGGGTTTGTGTGTTGCTACCGGATTTAGACGAAGGCGCAATGCTGTGATCAGCCGTATTGATCCAATAGCCCAGCGTAGTTGCATCAGGTTGCGTATTAAATGCAGCTTGATAAACCGCAAGCGCAGCCCCTGCGGCACTCTGGGTGTCTTGAACATCAAGAGCAAGGGTCTTGTCTGCAAAAGCAAGACGCTCAATACCCGTTAGGGTATCTGTTCCAGAGACCGTAATTGGACTCCCTGATTTTGAGTTGGTGTAGCTGGCGGTATAGTTTACCGTCCAACCCTCTGCGGTCTGACTTAACACGGCATCCGTCGATTTAACCTTGCCGTACTGTAGGGTCTCCAGCATTGAAGTTCCTGCTAAATTCAGCACATCCCCCGTGCCACTCACCAACCCAGTGCTGGCTGCCCCCATTTTACTGCCCACACTCCCCCCTCCTGTCTTACTGCCCGTTGTGTTGGTTGTCGTACCTGTTTTACTGCCCGTTGTGTTGATTGTCGCACCTGTTTTACTGCCAATGCTGGTGCTACCTGTTTTTGAGCTCACGGCAAAAACCTCCTAATTGTTAAGGTGTGCAAATGTGTGTTCTTGGTGTGCAACGCCTACGGGCTCATTCCTCACCACAAGGCGTGCGGCAGACTGAATGCACCGTATTACTGAATGCACCGTATTTAAGATACCTGTTCAAAGTCAGCGGTACTCAGGTGATTCTGCGTTGAAATTCACAAAAAATTGCATGTATATTCAGATCCAACAGCGTTTTTTTGCAAATTTCATCTTGGCTGCCCCTTCGTTCGCGAGACTTTGAACACACGCAAAGAAAGAAGGATAGGCCGTAAGTCTGCACGACCATCACACCACGCTAAACTGACCTCAGTATTAAGCACCTCGCCCCCCATGATGGGGGAGAATATCAATAATCCGAATACCCAAAAATAAGGAGCTGTGATGTTTGAGAACTACCGTTTTGCCCCAGAAGAGGTATCCGACGGCCTAGAAGAACTGGTATCGGCAGTGCGCAAGCGCGGCCAAGACCCGCTGCCGCTGTTTGTCAGCTCGTTTGCCAAGCGTCTGGCTTCCGACCGCCGCCGCTACCGCGATTACGGCCCCTACTGGTGGGCACTGAAGGACGTGATGAACCGCAACGGCCATGCCCTTGGCGATCAAAGCGACCCACTGATAATGGCGCACTATGCCGGACAAGACGACCTGCAAACCCTGTGGATGGCAGACCAATTCCGCGAGCGGTATTTCCTCGGGGAATACATGATGGTGTATAGCGAACGGTTTACCCTAGGCATGGATGGTGAGCCGGATTACATCCTGTGGGATGGCGACATGGAAGGCTAGCCGTGAGCGACTGGCGGTGAATTCATCGCTGTGATTATTCAAAAATACCCGCTTCGGCGGTTTTTTTGAGTAATCGCTTGGGCAAAGATTGCAGTGCTGATGCGCTTGCTGACGCGGGATGATGATACTGTTGCGGCTTATGCAACCTAAGTTTTTCAGGTATCTTTGAAATAACCCGTACTGGGCAATATCAGCAAAAAATGCGCACCACCGGTTCGCGCTTGGGTCGCCGCACAGGTACGCCGGTCAAATTTAAAAATAAAATAGCATTGGGTCAATGATGGGCTTGTATGGGCTTTGTTGCACAAATCAGGTGCGAAGACTGCTTGAGTACGGCACGCCGAACACCCCCGACTGATCCCGATGCCTAATCCTGAAGCCCCACAGCAACTGGAACGCCTACAATGCCGCCCTGAAGTCGCGTGGAGCCTTGCTGATTTCGATCGACA
>CALMOJ010000212.1 GCA_937871815.1 uncultured Neisseriales bacterium | reverse complement strand
GCGCGGAGGCCATCGTTAATGGTTTGGCGCAAGCGGGACACGGCTGCCAGTTGGTTGCCCCCGACTGACTTGTAATATTGCTCCACGTCAATCACGCGCCACTTCACAAAGCTATCGACCAGCACATTTTTCTTTTCGCGGGTATTGAAAAGCTCGGGTGAATCTACGTCGATAGTTTGGGTGCGGCGGTCAAAGTAGCGGATGTTTTGCAGCAGCGGCACTTTGAACTGAATGCCTGGCTCTTTAACAATCCGCATCACCTCGCCAAACTGAAACACGATGGCAAACTGCCGCTGGTCAACCGTAAACAGTGACAAGCTCAACACCAGCAAAATCGCCAACAGGGCAATCAGCGTCGGAATGGTTTTTTCCATGATTAGCGGCTCTCCATATCACGGCTGCGGGTGACTTCCCGACCCGAACTGCGGGCGGGGGACGGAACGGGGGGCGTGCTGGCAGCGGGCGTAGGCTCACTGCTGGCGACAGGTGCAACAGGGGGCGGTGTGCTGCCAGTGTTGGCCGTGGACGGCGTGCCTGCTGGCGGCGTGGCTTGCCCTTGCTGCATCAGCTTATCCAGCGGCAAATACAGCAGGTTATTGCCGGCTTTTTGGTCAACCAAGACCTTGCTACTGGTGTTCAGCACCTGCTGCATCATGTCGATATACAACCGCTCGCGGGTTACGGCAGGGGCTTTGCTGTATTCAGCCAGCACCTGCTTAAAGCGCGAGGCCTCACCTTCGGCGTTAGAGACCACCCGCTGCTTGTAGCCTTCCGACTCTTCCAGCAAGCGCGAAGCCATCCCGCTCGCTTTGGGAATCACATCGTTGGCGTAGGCCGTGCCTTCGTTGCGGAGCTTCTCTTTGTCTTGGCCTGCTTTGACCGCATCGTCAAAGGCCGAGAGCACTTGCTCTGGCGGCTGCACGTCGTTGATATTGACCTTGCTAATCCGTACGCCAAGGTTGTAGCGGTCAATAATGTGCTGAATCAAGGCAGCGGCTTCACTGGCAATCTGCGCCCGCCCTTCGTTCAGCACAAAGTCCACCTTGTTGCCGCCCACTACTTCGCGAATCGCGGTTTCGGTGGCCTGCTTCACAATGTCTTTCGCGTCTTTGTCTGCGGTCAGATTGTTAAACAAAAAGGCCTTGGCATCTTTTACGTCGTACTGCACCGACAACTGCACATCAATGATGTTTTGGTCTTCGGTCAGCATCAGCGATTCTTCGGGGATGCGATTCTTGGCATTACCCCGATAGCCGACTTCCACGCTACGCAACTGGGTCAGGCTGACAATCTCGACCTTTTCAAACGGGTAAGGCGCGTGCCACTGCAAGCCAGAATCGCTGGTGCGGCTAAAACTCCCCATCCGCAACACCACACCCACCTCGCTGGCATCCACCACATAAAAACCCGTGGCCAGCCACAGCGCGACCCCCATGCCTAACAAGGTAAACAGCCCGCCGCGCAACGCACCACTTGGCTCGGGAGAAGACATCCCGCCCCCTTGACCATTCCCGCCCTTTTTTGCACCCAGCAAGCGGGAGAGTTTTTGGTTCAAGTTGCGGAAAATTTCCTCTAAATCAGGCGGGGCATCTTTGCCTTTTTTGCCGCCGCGCCAATCGTTGTTGTCATTCATGATGGGGGTCTTCCGTAAAGTAATGTGCCTGTGCCAAGGTTGGGGTTGCGCGCTCAATCAGCGCGGCCCGTAAGAGGTCTAGCCCTTCGCCGGTCAGGGCAGACACCCTAACCGCCGTGATAGTGCCTTGTTCGTCGCGCAGCTGCTCGGCGGGCAGTGCTTTCACATCGGTTTTATTGAACACCAACAACTGCGGTGTCGCTGCCGCGCCAATATCGGCCAGCACCTTGTTGACTTCCACAATTTGCCGGTCGCGCTGGTCACTGGCTCCGTCCACCACATGCAGCAAGAGGTCGGCGTGTACCGTTTCTTCCAGCGTGGCGCGGAAAGCCGCGACCAGTTGGTGCGGTAAATCGCGAATAAAGCCCACGGTGTCAGAAATCACAATCGACACCTCGGCATTGAGATAAAGCTTGCGGCTGGTGGTGTCGAGCGTGGCAAAAAGTTGGTCTGCCGCATAGACCCGCGCTTTGGTCAGGGCGTTAAAGAGAGTGGATTTACCGGCGTTGGTATAGCCCACAATCGACACACTCATCACATTGGCGCGACTCCGCCCCCGCCGCTGAACCTGACGTTGCTTTTTGACCGTGGCCAAGCGGGCTTTCAGCATTTTGACCCGCACCCCGAGCAAGCGGCGGTCGGTTTCGAGCTGGGTTTCGCCAGGCCCGCGCAGGCCAATCCCGCCTTTTTGCCGCTCCAAGTGCGTCCAGCCCCGCACCAAGCGGGTGGAAAGGTAATCCAACTGGGCGAGTTCGACTTGCAGCTTGCCTTCGTGGCTTTGGGCGCGTTGGGCAAAGATGTCCAGAATCAGGCTATTTCTATCCACCACACGGCAATTGAGGGCGCGTTCCAAATTACGCTGCTGGGCGGGGGACAAGGCATGGTTAAAAATCACCACCGAAGCCGCCGTCCCGCGCAACTCCGCTGCAATTTCTTCGACCTTACCCGACCCCGCAAACAGCGCGGCATCGGGGCGGGCACGTTTTGCCGTCAGCACACCGCGCACCTCAACCCCCGCGCCTTTGACCAGCTCAATACACTCGGCAACGGCATCGGCAAAGTCGGGGAAGCCAAAATCAAGGCAAACGATAACAGCACTGTCGCCAAACTCATGACGTTCAAACACAGGCAGGGTCGCAGTTCAAGCAAGGGGGAAAGAAAAGGGAGGCGCTACGCACTTCCAAAAAAGACCGCCAATCAAAGGGAGAGGCGGGCGGAAGGGGGCTTGGCGGGCAGTGCCCCTGCACGATGGCGCGGCACAGTACCCACCCCGTACAGGTCAGCACCGTTTTAGCTGGCAGAAGGCACAGCCGCCGCAGGGGCTTGTTCGTAAGGCACAGACACCGAACGGGCAGGCACAACGGTCGAAATCGCGTGCTTATACACCATCTGGGTGACGGTGTTTTTCAGCAGCACAACGTATTGGTCAAACGATTCAATTTGCCCTTGTAGCTTAATCCCGTTGACCAAATAAATCGAAACAGGGATGTGTTCTTTACGCAGGATATTCAAAAACGGGTCTTGTAACATTTGCCCTTTGGCACTCATGGGGATTACTCCAGAATAGGATGAAGGTTGCTTATTATTTGTGCAGTTGCACGGTCTTTGAGCGACAAAACGAGGGGGCGTTCCGCCGCCGCCCAACCTTATTTTTTGTTGCCTTTCGCCACGCTGGCTTTGCGCTGTTCCCCCCGCGTACGGAGCTGGGCATTTTTGCGAAGATGCTCACGGAAAGATTGCTTGTTCGCGCCGCCACTCTTCTCAACGTAAGGGTTATCGCTGGATTTAAACTGCACCCGTAACGGCGTACCTTCTAGCTTAAACATTTTCCGCAGGCTGTGTTCCAGATAGCGAACATAGCTGTCAGGAATCGCATGTAAGCCCGAGCCGTGAATCACCACCACCGGCGGATTCATCCCCCCTTGGTGCGCATAGCGCATCTTAGGACGGTTTAGGCCATTGCGCGGCGGGGCTTGGCGTTCCGTGGCGACTTCGAGCGCACGAGTCAAACGGGGGGTGGACAGCTTGGCCATCGCCGCTTGATAGGCTTGGTCAATCGAAGCAAAAAGCTCGCCCACGCCATTGCCCTGCAAGGCAGAGATAAAGTGGAACTTGGCAAAATCAAGGAAGTTTAGCTTACGGTCAATTTCACGGCGGATGGTATCGCGGGCATATTCCCCCAAGCCATCCCACTTATTGACCGCCACGACCAAGGCACGACCGGCTTCAAGCGCGAAGCCCGCCAGCGTCGCGTCTTGCTCGGAAATGTCCAGTTGGGCATCCAGTACCAGCACCACCACGTTGGCATCTTCAATCGCCTGCAAGGTCTTGATCACCGAGAACTTTTCGATCGCTTCGTTGACCTTGCCACGCCGCCGCACCCCTGCCGTGTCGATGATGGTGTAGGGCTTGGTTTCGCGTTCAAAGTCGATATAAATACTGTCACGCGTGGTACCGGCTTGGTCAAACGCAATCACGCGTTCTTCGCCCAAAATGGCATTGACCAAGGTCGATTTACCGACGTTAGGACGGCCAATAATGGCGAACTTAGGGTGCTTGGCTTCGGTTTCTTCGGTGGCATCAGGGAAGTTAGACAACACCTCTTCCATCAGCTCCCGCACCCCGTCGCCATGCGCCCCAGAAATCGCCCATGGCTCGCCCAGCGCGAGTTCGTGGAATTCCGCCCCCGCAATCGACTGGCGCATCCCTTCGGCTTTGTTCACCACCACATACACGGGACGGCCTAATTTACGCAGTTGATTCGCGATAATTTTGTCTTGTGGGGTCGCGCCAGAGCGGGCATCGACCAAAAACACCACGGCATCGGCTTCGTCCACCGCTTGCAGGGTTTGCTTTGCCATTTCGTGCAAAATGCCTTCGGTCACCACCGGCTCAAAGCCACCGGTATCCACCACCAGATAAGGCTTGCTGCTGCCGCGTCCTTGGCCATAGTGGCGGTCGCGGGTCAGCCCAGGCAGGTCGGCCACAAGGGCATCGCGGCTGCGGGTAAGACGGTTAAACAAGGTAGATTTGCCGACGTTAGGTCGTCCGACCAGCGCAATAGTAGGTTTCACTCCGAGATATTTCCTTACAAGCTCAGTGCCAGCACGCGGCTAGATTGGGTTTGGACAAGCACACGCTCGCCCACGGTCTGGGGTTGGGTCACAACTTTGCCGCCACCAAGAGACTGCCGACCGACAAAATCCCCTGATTCATTAGACAGCAGATGGGCGATGCCCTCGTTATCCAGCACCACGACATAACGGCCTAGCAGGGCAGGACCCGACACCCCGCGATACTTCAGCCCGCTTTGCTTCCAGACTTCGCGTCCAGACGCACGGTCCAGTGCCCACACCGTGCCGTCATCGCTGGTTACATAGACATTTTGTCCATCGACGGTCAGCCCACGGCTAGAAGCGATGTCTTTTGACCACATCGGCGTGCCAGAGCGGGCATCCAAGCAGCTTAGCTTGCCTTGGAAGGCGACGGCGCACACTTGGCCACGGTCAAACACCGGACGGCTGGCAATATCTGCAATCCGTTCGAGTTCGGTTGCCCCGCGTGGTGAGCTGACCACACTTTCCCAAAGCTGTTCACCCCCTGCCGTACGGATGGCGGTTAACCGCCCCCCAGGCAAGCCGAGCAACATCACCTCGTTCGCCACCAAGGTCATCGAGGCATAGTTCCGCACCGTCAGTGGTGGCAGCGGACGTTGGAAGGTCCAGACGGGCTTGCCGGTGGCGACGGCAAAGGCGGAAAGCCGACCATCGTTGGTGCGGACAAAAACGCGGTCGTCGTCCACTTGCGGCGCTTCAAGGGCTTGGCTGGTTAGCCGCGCCCGCCAAAGCTCTTTGCCGTTATCGTCGAGGGCAACCAGCTCACCCGCGCTGGTGCCAACAAACAGCCGCCCATTTTTCGCCCCTACGCCCGCCGCCAAGGCCAGTTTGGTATCGAGCCGACTGGCGACGCGCCCCGTGTTGAGGTCCACTGCTTGCAGCGCACCATCACGGCTGGCCGCCCACACCATGTCACCCATCAGGCTGGGGGTAAACGCATAGCTCCCTGCTTCGGCCAGACCGGCCTCCCACTGCACCTTCACCGGCACAGGGGCATCAATGGCGGTCAGTGGGGTGGGTTTAGGCGCGTTGTCGCTGCCATTCCACCAGTCAGAAACCGTTGCACACCCAGAAAGCGCGGTAGCCACCACCAGCAAAGTGGCAAGGCGGCGAGCAGGGCGAAGTAGGGAAGTCGTCATTATTTATTTACCTCCGAGTGCGTCGGATTTAAGTTGAACATAGGCACGGCTAGGGGCATCCGCCGCCAGCTTGGCAAGGGCTTCGGTATAAGCTTTACCGGCACCAGCACGGTCGTTTCGCGCCAGCAGTATGTCACCCTTGGTGGCAAGGAACAAACCATCAAAGGCAGCATCGTGTGCGGCGGCCAACTGTGCCAAGGCCGCATCGTATTGTTTTTCGTCCAGCAGCAGCCCCGCCACACGCAAACGGGCAAGGTCGGCCAAACCAGCTTCTTTGCTGTGCTCCACCACCCAGAGCAGCTGCGCTTTGGCGGCAGCAACATCGCCTGCCGTGTGGGCAGTTTGCGCCACGGTCAGGGCAGCACGGCTGGCATAGGCGGTGCGGGGGTATTCCGCTTTAATCCTATCGGCAGCGGCAATTTGTTTTTTGCTGTCGCTGCCTGCGGCTTCCATCTGCACAAAAAGCTCGGCGGCGGCAGCGGCTTGTTTGGCTTGATACCACCGCCAGCCCTGCATCCCCGCGCTGCCCAGTGCAACGACCACCACGCCTGTGGTAATCCACTTGCCCCAGGTTTCCCAGAAGGCTTTGATTTCTGCGATTTGTTCTTGTTCTTGTAGGTCGAATGCGGCCATGTTGAGTCCTGTCCTTGACTATGCAGCGGTAAGCAGCGCGGCAACGGCTGCAGGGAGGTCTGAAGCCGCCAAGGTGCGTTGTTCACCCTCGCCCCGCAGCGGCTTGAGCACCGCCAAACGGCCTTGTACTTCGGTATCGCCAATCACCACGGCCAAACGCGCCCCGCTGGCATCGGCTTTTTTAAACTGGGATTTAAAGCTGGCTTCGCCGCAGTGTTGCACCACGCTGACACCGGCTTGGCGCAGGGCCTGGGCGAGGGTCAGGGCATAGCACGCGGCTCCTTCACCTTGGTTGACGATAAACACGTCGGGGGCAGGCGCGGCAGGCAGCAGGGCTTTTTCTTGCAGCAAGAGCATCAGCCGCTCAATGCCCATCGCAAAGCCAATGGCAGGGGTGGGCTTGCCGCCCATTTGTTCAATCAGCCCATCGTAACGCCCGCCGCCACACACCGTGCCTTGTGCGCCGAGGTCACTGGTAATCCATTCAAACACCGACAAATTGTAGTAATCCAAGCCCCGCACCAAACGCGGATTCTCGGTAAAGCGCACGCCGACAGCGGTCAGCATGGTGCGCCAGTCGTCGTAATGGCGGCGGGAATCGTCGCCCAAAAAGTCCAGCAGCTTGGGGGCGGCTTCGCACACGGCCTGCATAGACGGTGTTTTGCTATCGAGCACCCGCAGCGGGTTGGTGTAGAGCCGCCGTTTGCCGTCTTCATCCAAGCTGTCTTGGTGGGCTTCGAGGTAGGCCACCAAGGCCAAGCGATGCGCTGCCCGTTCGGCACTGCTGCCCAGCGTGTTGATTTCTAGCCGCAGATTCTCTGCCAGCCCCAGCCGTTGCCACAGATCGGCGGTCATCATCACCAGCTCGGCATCAATGTCAGGCCCGCCAAAGCCGAGGGCTTCGATGCCGACTTGGTGGAACTGGCGATAACGCCCCTTTTGCGGCCGTTCGTGGCGGAACATCGGGCCGGTGTACCACAGCCGTTGGGTGGTGTTGTAGAGCAGGTTGTTTTGCAGCACCGCCCGCAAGCACGAAGCCGTGCCTTCGGGGCGCAGCGTCAGGCTGTCCCCATTGAGGCTGTCGGTGAAGGTATACATTTCCTTTTCGACAATATCGGTCGCTTCGCCGATAGAGCGCACAAACAAGCGGGTGTCTTCCACAATCGGCATACGGATATTTTTGTAGCCGTAATCGCTCAGCCAAGTGCGGAGCAGGCTTTCAACGTATTCCCAATGGTGGGAATCGGCGGGCAGGAGGTCGTTCATGCCACGAATGGCTTGGATTTTTTCGGTCATCTTGCAGCTTAAATGGGGTCGATTCGGTGTCATGCAGACACGGGGCAGGCAACACGGCCCCGCGCCGAGAAAGGGGGGAGGATTATAACGGGGTTAGCACAAAAGTCTTTCGCCGTTTCAGTCCCCCTTCGGCGTAATGGGTGCGGACATAGTTTTCGACGATGGCTTGGAATTCGTCCGCAATGGCATCGCCTTTGAGGGTCACGGTTTTTTCGCCATTGACGTAGACAGGGCAGACGGGGATTTCGCCGGTGCCGGGCAGGCTAATGCCGATGTCGGCCAATTTGGATTCGCCCGGGCCATTCACCACGCAGCCCATCACCGCCACATTCAGCGTTTCGACGCCAGGGTAGTCTTGCCGCCAAATCGGCATTTGCGCCCGTAAGTAAGATTGAATCCGCGCGGCGAGTTCTTGGAAGAACGTACTGGTGGTGCGCCCACAGCCAGGGCAGGCGGTGACCAGCGGGGTAAACGCCCGCAAGCCCATGGTTTGCAGCAGCTCTTGCGCCACAATCACTTCTTTTTCGCGCGGGGCACCGGGCTCGGGGGTCAGGGAAATGCGGATGGTGTCGCCGATGCCTTCTTGCAGCAGCACGGCCAAGGCGGCAGAAGAAGCCACAATGCCCTTGCTGCCCATGCCGGCTTCGGTCAGCCCCAAATGTAGCGGAAAATCGCACCGCCGCGCCAAATCGCGATAGACGGCAATCAGGTCCTGCACATGGCTAACCTTGCACGACAGGATGATTTTGTCGGGGGACAAACCCAGTGCGATGGCTTTTTCCGCACTGTCCAAGGCGGACAGAATCAGCACCTCGCGCATCACCGCTTCGGCGGACAGCGGCTGAGCCAAGCGGGTATTTTCGTCCATCAGACGAGTGGACAGGGCTTGGTCCAAGCTGCCCCAGTTCACGCCAATCCGCACTGCTTTGCCATATTCCACTGCTGCCCGAATCATATAGGCGAATTTCTCATCGCCCTTGACCCCTTTGCCCACGTTGCCAGGATTGATGCGGTACTTGGCCAAGGCTTGGGCGCAGGCGGGGGAATCCCGCAGCAGGCGTTCGCCATTGAAATGAAAATCCCCCACCAGCGGCACATTGCAGCCGAGGTCGTCTAGGCGTTGGCGAATCTGGGGCACGGCGGCAGCGGCTTCGGCAGTGTTGACCGTAATCCGTACCAGCTCAGAACCGGCTTGCGCCAAGGTCACAATTTGCGCCGTGGTGGCGACGATGTCAGCAGTATCGGTGTTGGTCATCGACTGCACCACGACGGGGGCATCGCTGCCGACCGGCACATGGTCAATCCACACTTGCCGCGCGTGGCGGCGAACAATCGGAGAAAAGTCAGACATAGCCATTCAATACGGGGTTATTTAAGCTCGACCGTCGCGGTCGAACCTTTGATTTTGCTGGTAAGCGGCACAGCTTGGCCGTTATAGCTCAGGTCTACTTTTTGGGCATTGCCAATCCGCACCACAAACGGCGGCTTGCCGGTAACGGTTTTGGTGCTATTGGCGGCCAGCTCGCTATACACCAGCTTTTTCTTGTTGGCATCCACCACCGAAATCCACGCCTTGTCGCGCAGGGTCAGGGTCACTTCGCCTTCACCGTCGGCACGGGGTGCGGCTTCGGTGCGGGTAGAGTCGGTCACAGCGGCTTGTGCGCCACCACTAGCACTGGATGCCGAGGACGAAGCTGCCGGCGGGGTCAGCGCAGGGGTGACCGCAGCGGGCGGCGGCAGATTGGTTGCAGCAGGCTTAGGCGCATCGGGGCTGGCCGGTGTCACCGCAGGCAGCGGGGGCGGCGGGAGGGTTGGCTTAACCTGTGTTTCAGGTGCTTTGAGTTCTGGTGCCGATACGCTACCGATGCCGTTTTTAAGCAGCCAAAAACCCAGCACAACCAAGCCGCTCACCAGCAGCAAGATACCCACCGTGCGCAGCCCTTTGCTATCCCCTTGGCGTGCCGTTGCAGCGGGCGGGGCGACAGGGGGGCGGGTAGATTCGGGGGGGGTTTCAGCAGCGGCAGGGATAGGTGGCGGGGTGTGCGGTGGCGTTGGATGGGCTTCAGCAGCAGGGGTGTGGGGCACTGCCGCGCGAGGTGGGAATGAAACCGAAGCCGGCGGTGTGGCGGTGGCCGCATGGACAGCTGCTTTATGGGCGACGGCGGCAGAGGGGGCACTGTGATAGCCGCCGGTCGCGGCAGGAAGGCGGGTATCCAGCCATGCCATCAGCGGCGCACTGTCCAAATCCAGCAGCTTGGCGTAGTTCCGCACAAAGCCTCGGGCAAAGGGCGTACCAGGGAGTTTTTCGTATTCGTCGTTTTCGATGGCTTCAAGCTGCTTGCGCGAGAGCTTGAGACGGTCGGCCACGTCTTGCAGCGACAGTCCCCGTTTGACACGGGCATTAGACAAGACAATCCCCGCAGATACCATAGGTTGCGCCAAGTCTGCGCCGGGTAGATTGGTTTCACTCATCGCGTGCTTTCAAAACAGAAACGAACGTGGCAAAAATTGCGCCGATACAGTCGGCATTATAAGTCGCTGACTTCAGCAAGCCAGCGGGTCTTGCGTTTGGTTTTATCGTCAACTTGGCCGGCCAATTGACCACAGGCCGCGTCGATGTCCTCGCCCCGTGTTTTACGCACTGTCACCACATAGCCTGCTTGCTGGAGGATGTCGCGAAACACTCGAATCGCCGCTTGTTTGGAGCGGGCATAACCCGAGCTGGGGAACGGATTAAACGGAATAAGATTAAATTTGCACGGCAAACTGGCCACCAAAGCCAGCAGTTGCCGCGCATGGTCGGCTGTGTCATTGATGCCGTCAAGCATCACATATTCGAAGGTCACAAAATCACGCGGAGCCCGTTCTAAATAGCGGTCGCAGGCGGCCAACAGGGTACGCAAGGGGTATTTTTTATTGATGGGGACAATTTCGTCTCGCAGCGCATCGTTGGGGGCATGGAGACTGACCGCCAAGGCCACGGGACAATCTTCGCGCAGCCGGTCCATGGCGGGCACCAGCCCTGAAGTCGACAAGGTGACACGGCGGCGACTCAGCCCGTAACCGTGGTCGTCCAGCATGATTTGAAGCGCGGCCACCACATTGTCGTAGTTGGCCAGCGGCTCGCCCATGCCCATCATGACGACGTTGGAAATCACCCGCTCGTTTTTGGGGGTGATGCCCATAGATTTGTTGGCCCACCACAGCTGGCCGATGATTTCGGCGGTGGACAAATTGCGGTTAAACCCCTGCCGACCGGTAGAGCAAAACGTGCATTCCAAGGCGCAGCCGACTTGGCTGGAAATACAGAGCGTGCCTCGGTCGTCTTCGGGGATAAACACCGTTTCTAC
>CALMOJ010000211.1 GCA_937871815.1 uncultured Neisseriales bacterium | reverse complement strand
GGGGGCGGGCTGGGCGGGGTAACGCCCCCCTACCCCACAAACCGCATCGACAAATCCACTGCCGCCACGTCTTTGGTCAGCTTGCCGATCGAAATCCGGTCCACCCCTGTGGCAGCGATGGCGGCGATGGTATCGAGCGACACATTGCCCGAGGCTTCCAGCGCGGCGCAGCCAGCGGCCATTTGCACGGCGGCGCGCATGTCGTCCAAGCCCATGTTATCCAGCAGAATCAGCTTGGCACCGGCATCCAGTGCTTCGGACAATTCGGCGAGGGACTCGACTTCTACCTGAATGCTGACGTGCGCAGGGGCGAGGGTTTGGGCGGCGAGGAGGGCTTGGCGGATGCCACCTGCAGCCAAAATGTGGTTCTCTTTAATCAACACGCCATCGTAAAGCCCTACCCGCTGGTTGACCCCACCGCCCACGGTGACGGCGTATTTTTGCGCCAAGCGCAGCCCGGGCAGGGTTTTGCGGGTGTCGAGAATCTGGGCTTTATAACCGGCTACGGCATCCACAAACCGACGGGTCAGCGTGGCAGTGGCACTCAGCGTCTGCAAAAAATTTAGGGCAGTGCGCTCGGCGGTGAGCAAGGCGCGGGCGGGGCCTTCGACCGTACACAGCACCGTACCAGCAAAGGCCACTTCCCCCTCGGCGACATGCCAACCCACCCGACACCGTGCATCGACTTGGCGGAAGCACTCGTCCACCCACGGCCTACCGGCCAAGACGGTGGCTTCTCGCGCCACGATGGTGGCACAGCCGGTGGTATGGGCTTCGATGAGCTGGGCGGTCCAATCCCCCGCGCCGATGTCTTCGGCAAGCGCACTGGCAATATGCTGGGCAATCAAATGGCTGGGAGGGGTAGTAAAAGACATGGGTATCCTCTGGGGTGGGTGAACAGCTTGTCAGTGCCGTGTGTGCGGTGCAGACGGCACAGGACTGTAACGAATCAGCAAACACGCCATATCGTCGGCTTGGTGGGCGGTATCAGTAAACTGGTGAACCGTGCGGATAAGCTGATCCAGCAGGGCGGGCAAGGGCGATGCGGCACGCACGCTTCGAATTAAGCGGTCACGGCCAAAACGCTGTCCGTACGGGTTGATGGCTTCGGTGATGCCGTCGCTATACAGCAGCAGACAATCCCCCGCCGCAAGGGTAAACGTGTGGTGGCTAAAGATGGTGTGGGGAAGCACCGCCAAAGCCATCCCTTGGCCTTCGTCAGCGTAGCGGCTGCCCGCCGCGCTGCAATGCACCGGCGCGGGATGGCCTGCATTGGCGTACTCAAACCGCCCGCTGTCTAGATGCAGCACCCCGTAAAACAAGGTGGAAAACAACATCTGGTTGTTGTCTTGGCATAGCAGCGCATTAAGGCGGGTCAAACAGGCGGCAGGGTCTTGGAACAGCGGGGCATAAGCCCGTAACAGGGTGCGCGTCACCGCCATAAAAAACACCGCCGACACCCCCTTACCCGACACATCGGCCATCACCACGGCGAGTCGGTCTTTGTCTAAGGGAAATACATCGTAAAACGCCCCGCCGACCTCGCGCACTTGCACCATTCTGGCAGTCACCTCTAACTGGGGGTAGCTGGGGAAGACCAGCGGGAGCAAGCTGCGCTGCACCTTTTGCGCCATTTCGAGAGAGGCTTGGGCAGAGGGCACATCCCCTTGGGTGCGAACTTCGGATTCACGCAGCTTTTGCAGCATGGCTAGTAAGCGGCTATGTTGGTTGCCTATCAGGCTGGTCATGCGTCCCAGCAGAGCGGACAAGGCATGTAGGCTGTGGGTGTCGTGGGTACAGCGTGCCAGCTCAAAAATCTTCTCCAGCCCGGTTAAAATATCTTCGCGCACATCATTGTGTAACCCGATAGACAGCGTGGCGATTTGCCGGTGGAGCTGCTCGTCGTGTTGGCGTTGCTCACGCAGGTGGCTGCTCTCTGGGAGAGCCAACTTAGACAGGGCTTTTTTAAGGGCAAGCAGGGCATGGGCGTGGTGACGCGCCTCGTTCTCATTGACCTCTTGCGGCCCTTCTAGCAGAGCTTCCGCTTGGCGGGCAGCTTGCTGGTTCAGCAGGGCAGTGGCGTGGTGCAAAACGCGCAAAGCCGGATGCGCCAGCCAGCCAATGAGCCCGCCGATACCCAGCAGCAAAAAAAAGCTCCCAAGGAGGGCATAGCGTAAAAAACGCTGCTCGGCGGTGCGGCTGCTTTGCACATCAAATCGTGCCAACAGCACCCCTTGTGTCGCGCCATACAGCCCTTTGACCGGTTCGGACAGGTAATGCCATGCCGCATGGGGAAGGATTTCCATCACCGTATGGGTCTTATTGAGTATCAGCCCGTTAGGTGCCGAAAAGGGTGCGGTTTCGGCGGCGCGCTCACCTAGTAAGTTAAACAGGGCTAGTTCTCCTTCAACTAGCTGTGCCAGCTCGGTCAGTACCGGCGTGCTGTCCATACTGATGGCAACCACCCAGCCCGCGCCATCGGTCAAGGCACGGACACTGACAAAGCGGTATTGCTGCGCCTCCACTTGCACCAAGCCAAAGCGTTGGTGGCTAGCTGGCGAGGCCAGTGCCGCGACCCAGCGTTGCACCCAGACCGGCGACAACACCATCCGCAGGGAGGCGGGAGAGGCGGGGGGCGGAAGAAGCGGCTGGCCTTCGCGGTCAAATACCGCTAACTCTGCCAGCCCTAACCGCGCGGCGGCCTGCTGAAGGGCATCAAGGGTAAGGGCAGGGTCGGTGGCGGTAGGAACAGCGGGAGCATGTAGTGCGGTTTGTACGGCGGCATCGGCCAGCAGCGCGTCCATTTGGGTGGTCAGGCGGGCTTCGTATTTGGCTAGGAGGTAGGTCCAATGCCCTGTCACCCCATGTTGCTTATGTTGCATGGCATTAAAGTGATAGACGCTCGTTCCAAGCCACAGCACCCCATAAAAAGCCAGCCACAGCACCGTAAAGCCCAGTGCAAGCAAAACCCATAGGCGACGATTTAAGGGCATGGAAAAGTCTTTTTAGGCGAAGAAGTCGTCGGCAAGGGGAGTGAGGGCAGTCGAATAATCGACCGTAAAATAGGCAGTCCCCAGCCCAAAAAAAGCCCGAACAGCAACCAGTCTAGTGGCAGATGGGGCAGCAGGAGCAGCAACAGCAGTGGAAAAAAACACGCCGCACCGCCCACCGCAAGAGAAGGAAAGCACCCCCCTTTATAGCCACTCAGTCGCTGCCAGCGCACAACAAAACCCAGCATCAGCCATGCCATCGCCCCCCCCAAAAGCCCCCCAGCTACCACGCCGAATCCCCCCCACGCGGCTAGAGCCGCCATCCCGCCCACACTCTGCCCCACCAACAAAACATGGGCGGGACGCAATGCCAGTCGCTGCTGAAAAGCCGGCACGACCCACGCGCCTACCAGTAGCCCAACCCACATCCCGCCTTCTGGGAGAGGGGGCACTTGCCGTACTGCCAGCAGCGTACACAGCCACAGGGCGAGATGCCCCATGATTTGCCAGCGGATTTGGGCGATTTTACTGGCAAAGGGCGTGGGGTTGGCCAAGCGGCTTGCAAAGGTATCCTGCCCCAGTACCGTAGCTTGGAGCTGCTGCAAAGTGTGGCGAGTGGCGGGGTCGGTTTCGGTGCTGAGTCGCACTTGCAGCATCTGCGTCAAAATATAAGCTTTGTCGTTGATTTGCTGCATCCGTAGGCTGAGGTCGTAAGCGCGGCGGTCACCGTGTATGGCGCACCCAACCAACACCGTGCGGTCAAATCGTCCTTCGCTGACACGGCTGGCCAGTAAGGTGAGGGCGGCTTCGCGCTGGGTAAAGCTGCCCGCAAAGCAGCGGCGGCAGGCTTCTAGCAGCAAAAGCGTCTCGGTGCCCCCAGTCAGTATTATCCATAAGCAGCAACTTGGCTGTGCCCAAATCTGCACACGCATCAGCCACAGCACGCCCCCCTGTGCGCCCAGCAGCAGCAGCCATAAGCCGGCAAAGCAAAGATAGGCAAAATGGGTCATGGGCGGGGCGGCGGGTCTTGGCGCAGCGCGTGGCTAACGTGGTCAAAACGGGCTTCTGCCGCCTCCAAACGCGCCCATGCTGCCAGCAGCATAGGAGAGGATCGCCGAAGCTGCGCCACGCGATACCCGACACAAGCCAGCAACCACAGAAAGGTCAGCCCCATGCCCCCCGCCAACCCTTTGCACAGCGCGGCCGCCAAGCCTGTGGGCAAGACCCATGTACTTGGAATGGGATAACGCAAGACCAGATAGCCGACGACTTCGCCACGCCCACCGTGGAGCGGCATACCCAGCTCGGTCAGTCCACGTTGCTCGACTTGCCACGGCTTATCGCCCTGCTGGATGGCACGGTCAAAGGCAAAAGACCGTGTACCAAGGTAAGCAAGGTGGGTGGCGTAATGCACCATGCCCTGTGTGCCAAACAGGTGAATGTCGAGCAGGTCAGGGTGGGCGTAATGCGCAGCCTCAAGCTGGGTTTGGAGCAGGGTTTCTTCGCCTAAACCAAAGCCTGAGGCAAGTAAGCTTTCCGCTTCGGCCTGTAGCGATACCAGCACGGCTTGGTAGGTTTGGGTAATCGTCGTGGTTTGTAGCGTCGCGAGGTGTCCCCATGTGGCGGCCGTAAACAGCAGTAGCATCACACTCCACCCCACCCACAGCCCCAGACCAAAGGCTCGAAAAGTCACCAAGCCCTGCCGCAGCAGCACGGGCGCGAGGCGTAAAGCTGTTGAAGGAAGAGGGGGGAGCAACATAGGCAAGCGTTAGCTGAGTTGGCGACGGTGACAATGAAACACAAAGCGTGACCAGCGGGCTTCGTCCTCACTGTCAAACACACGCTCAAACTGTGCCAACACGCCGTCTGGTAAGACGCTGAGGGTCACAGGCAAGACCAGCGACAGGGGATAATGCCAGTTGGGCATTAGCGTCAGCATGGCTGTTTGTTGGGGGGCAAACGTGCCTTTACCTTGGATAGCAATTTGGGTCAGGCCGACACGGCAAGCGTGTTCGGGCAGCACAGGGGTGGTGTGCGGCAACAGCATCAAACAGGCATCGAGCTTGGCCTCTAGCCGCGCCAAAGCGGGGTCAGTCAAGGTCGTTTCTTCGGCAGCCAGTAGGCGGAGTAAGACCCGATTTCGCCCCACATCCTCTAGGCTAAAAGCACGCGCGGCGGTCAGTTGCAAAGGAAAATGGGCATCAAATGAAACCGAATTGAGAGGAGAAAGCATGGCTAGGCCTTTGCAAACAGACGAACAACACCATCCAAACCGACATAAGAAAGCGCCATATCTGCTTGATGGCACACGATGGGTTTGGCGTGAAAGGCAATACCGACACCAGCCACTTCGAGCATTTTGAGGTCGTTGGCACCATCTCCAGTGGCAAAGGTTTGGGCAGCGGTCAGCCCCAGTTGGTCGCGGAGCTTAATCAGCCAATCAGCTTTGGCTTGGGCATCAATAATCTCGCCAACGAGCCGTCCGGTTAGCCGCCCCTCTTTGACTTCGAGGGTATTGGCGATGGCGTAATCCAAGCCTAGTTGTGCTTTAAGCCGGTCAGTAAAGTGGGTAAACCCGCCAGAAATCAGCCCGATTTTGACCCCAGCGGCTTTGCACGCAGCCACAAGAGTTTCTGTACCTGAGGTGAGCGTGACTTTGCTGTCATAAACATGGCGGAGGCTGGTTTCTTTCAGCCCCGCCAACAGGGCGACGCGCTGGGTGAGGGATTCCGCAAAGTCAAGTTCGCCCGCCATCGAGCGTTCGGTAATAGCAGCCACTTGGTCTTTAATCCCCAAGAGGGCGGCGATTTCGTCGATGCACTCAATCTCAATCAGCGTGGAGTCCATATCGGTCATCCACAGGCCAAAGCTAGACAGGTCGCGACCGGCTTCGACAAATGCCCAATCACATTGTAGCTGCGCCGCCAGTTCGCGGACTTCTTCGCGGACACTGGCTTCGACGTTGGCGTTCAGGCATCGCCACGCGGTATCAGACAGCACTTCGATGGTGGGCGCATCCACCAAAACGGCGAGGTCAGCCAAGTCCACCATCGACAGGGGTTCGGCACGCTGCACAATTAAGTTAAAAGACATGGTCAAGAATCCGAGCATCAAACAAAAAAAGTTTGCCGATTCTGACACCCTCCCCCCCCTAAAGGAAGGGGATTCCGTTTTACTGTACCGTCGGCGGGGCCGGAAGGCTTATGGCAACGGGTCGTATTCAGTGGGAGATTTGGCCGGTACGAGCATTTGGGGGGTCAGCAAGAGACGGTAGCCTTTGCCGCGCACGGTTTCGATGGGAGAACGCTGGTCAGCCGGCATACGGGGCTGCATTTTGCTACGGATACGGCCAATCAGGCTGTCCACGGTGTGGGAGCTGACTTGGCGGGGGTCGCGGTTGCTAATGACATCAAGCAGATAGTCGCGCCCCACGACGTTACCTTCTGCGGCGGCGAGGGCATTTAAGACGTTCAGCTCGCCGGAGGTCAGCGGGAGCAGCTCACCTGCAGGGCAAAAGAGTTCGCGCCGGACAGGGTCAAGCATCCAACCGGCAAATTCGCGGTAGTTGTCTGGCAGGTTGGCGGCATTTTTGGGCAGGCGACGGCGCAGCACGCTGCGTATCCGTGCAGCAAGTTCTTTGAGCTGGATGGGTTTGGTGACGTAATCATCCCCCCCGACATCCAAGCCCAAGATACGGTCGTGCTCTTCGCCGCGAGAGGTCACAAAGATAAGCCCTGCGTAGTCCCCTAGGTGGAGTTCATCCGCCAAGGCAAAACCGTTGCCGTCGGGCAAATTAACATCCAGCAAAATCACATCGACGGGGACTTCCTTGGCTATTTTTTGGCGTAGCTCCGCCCCGCTGACAGCGACCACCACGGTGTAACCGATAGAGGTAAAAAAATGCGTCATCAGCAAGCGGTCTTCGAAGGTGTCTTCAACAATTAGAATTGTGGTGCTGGGAGTCATGTTCGGTGTGCAGCTTATCAAAAAAGAGAAGGGGGCATGGATCAGCTAAAACGAGCCATGCCGCAGGCCATGATATTCGATTTTGTCTAGAGCAGGCGGATGACTTATGGGTGAATGTCACCAAAAAAGTTCATTGGTATATTTTTGCCAGTTTTCAGTTACACCGCGTTTAAACGCCAGTGGCTAAAGCTTGCCGCTGCAAAGCAACAATCTGGGCAATGCCCTCGCTGGCGAGGGTGACCAGTGCGTCCATTTCGGCACGGGTAAACGGGCTGCCTTCCGCCGTCCCTTGCAGCTCGACAAAGCCCCCCGCCCCTGTCATAACAACGTTCATATCAGTATCACAGGCGGAGTCTTCTGGATAATCTAAATCCAACACCGGCACGCCCTGAAACATCCCCACCGAGACAGCGGCAACATGGTCAACAATCGGGCTTTCAGTCAGCGTGCCTGCCCGCAACAAACCTGCAATCGCATCAGACAGTGCCACAAAAGCCCCGCAAATGCTGGCGGTGCGCGTGCCACCATCGGCCTGCAGTACGTCACAGTCCAGCACAATTTGCCGTTCGCCCAGTTTTTTCAAATCCACCACGGCCCGCAAGCTGCGCCCAATGAGACGCTGGATTTCTTGGGTGCGGCCGGTTTGCTTGCCGCTGGCGGCTTCGCGGCGGCTGCGGGTGTGAGTGGCACGGGGCAACATGCCGTATTCTGCCGTCACCCAGCCTTCGCCTTTGCCCTTTAAAAAGCTGGGCACGCCGGTTTCTACGCTGGCGGTACACAGCACTTTAGTGTTGCCAAACTCGACCAGCACTGCGCCTTCTGCATGTTGGGTGTAGTGGCGGGTAAAGCGGATGGGACGGAGTTCAGCCGGTTGGCGGGCAGAGGGGCGCATAGGAAATCCTAAAATTGAAAGGGGAAACGGTGATTATACAGGGCAAGCCATTGCCGCTCTTAACCGTCCAGAACAGGAGAAAGCGCGTGGTATAGTGAGAGACAATAAAACTCTCTCTTTGTAATGGAGCACCCTCCCCATGATGTTGAGCATGACTGGCTTTGCCACCCGTAGCCGCGAATTCAGTGGCGGCGTGTTGTCGCTGGAACTCCGCGCGGTCAACCACCGCTATTTTGATTTGCAAGTGCGTCTGCCCGAAGAGCTCCGTAGCATTGAGCCCGCCCTGCGGGAAGCGGTCAGTGCCCAAGTGGTGCGCGGCAAAATCGAATGCCGTATCTCGCTAACCCCAAGCGTGGCGACTGTGCCCACCTTGACTCTCAATCGAGAGCTCATCAGCCAACTGGTGGCGGTGAGTGGCGAACTCAGCGCGCTGGTGCCCAGCTGCCGCCCGCTGTCCACCGGCGAGCTTTTGCGCTGGCCTGGGGCACTGGTCGCCCAAAGCCTCGCGCCTTCGGTTTTGCAGCAGCTGTGCGTGGCCGAGCTGCCCGCGCTGATTGACGACTTTAACGCCACCCGTGCCCGTGAAGGCGACAAACTCGCCGCCATTTTGGTCGAACGGCTGGTGGGCATTGAAACCCTGATTGCCCACATCCAGCCCAAGCTACCTGCCATTTTGGCCGCATGGCAAGGGCGGTTGGTGGGGCGGCTGGCAGAAGCCAATGTCAGCCTAGACGACGACCGCATCAAGCAAGAATTCTCGCTCTTCGCCCAAAAAATAGACGTGGACGAAGAACTGGGTCGCCTGACTGCCCATGTCAGCGAAGTGCGCCGTGTACTCAGAGCCGGTGGACAAGCGGGCAAGCGGCTGGACTTTTTGATGCAGGAACTTAACCGCGAAGCCAACACGCTCGGCTCCAAGTCGGTTTCGCCAGAAACCACGCAAACCTCGGTCGAACTTAAAGTGCTGATTGAGCAAATGCGCGAGCAAATCCAAAACCTCGAATAATCCCCCGCTGCCTTGGGTTGAATAGACCAAGCCCCCGTTCTAGCCCCGCTTGAGTGCGAAGTTAGACGGGGGCTTGGTCGTGCTGCGGCAGCAAAAGCTGCTGGGCGATTACGCTACGTCAAAGCCTGCGGCTTCGACCGCTGCTTTGAGTACGGCTTCGGTCGTTTGGGTCGCATCAAACGTCACCGTGGCTTGGGCTTCTTCTTTGCTGACCACCGCTAAGCTGACCCCTGCGAGAGCGGTCAGCACTTTGGTGACGTTGGCAACACAGCCTTGGCAGGTCATGCCTTGCACGGCGAAGGTGAGGGTTTGCATCGGGGGAACTCCTAGGGGGATGTTTTGCCGTCATGGGCAGGAAGCGACTCAACGGATGGAGCTGCTTGAATATAGAGCCCCCCAGCGCGACCGTCAACGCAGTGCGGCTGCCCCGCAGAATGTCCGATTTTGTACGTTGCGCCGCAGCCACAACACGCGCAACGGCGGGGGCACACGACGGGTTTTGCCCGCCGCACTCAGCCGAGGGAAGCGGTCTGCCACCACGGTTTGGCTACCCGAGCGCGTGCGGGTGTGGCCGTTACGGTCGTCCCACGCGGCAGCCTCTCCCTGTTGTCCTAGAATGCTTGGCAAAGCCGAGAAAAAACAGGCACGATAGCGAGGTTTTACACATTAAAAAAATCATTTGCCCACACGAGGCAAAGCAGAAGAAAGGAATTGCAGTGGAACGCGAATATATGGAGTACGACGTGGTCGTGGTCGGTGGCGGACCTTCTGGTCTGGCCGCAGCGATTCGGCTGAAGCAATTGGCAGAAACCGAAGGGCGCGAAGTCAGCGTGTGCCTGCTCGAAAAAGGCTCAGAAATCGGCGCACACATCTTGTCTGGCGCTGTGCTTGAACTCACTGCACTCAACGAGCTGTTCCCCGATTGGCAAGAAAAGGGCGCACCCCTCAACACCCCTGCAGGTGAAGACACGTTCTTGCACCTGACCGAGACCGGCGCGACCAAGCTCCCTACGCCGCCACAAATGAACAACCACGGCAATTACATCATCAGCTTGGGCAACTTCTGCCGCTGGCTGGGCGAGCAAGCCGAAGCCTTGGGTGTAGAAATTTACCCCGGCTTTGCTGCTGCCGAAGTGCTGTATGACAGCACGGGCGCGGTCAAAGGCGTGGCCACCGGCGACATGGGCTTAGACCGCGACGGCAACCCCACCAGCGACCACGCCCCCGGCATGGAGCTGTGGGCCAAGCAGACCATTTTTGCCGAAGGCTGCCGTGGCTCGCTGACCAAGACCCTGTTTGACCGCTTTAAGCTGCGCGAGGGCGTGGACCCGCAAACCTACGGTATTGGCATCAAAGAGCTGTGGGAAGTCAAACCCGAGCACCACAAGCTAGGCAGCATCACCCACACCACCGGTTGGCCGATGGACAGCCAGACCTACGGCGGCTCTTTCCTCTACCATCTTGAAAACAACCAAGTGGTGGTGGGCTTTGTGATTGGGTTGGATTACGACAATCCGCACCTTTCGCCTTACGATGAATTCCAACGCTTTAAGACTCACCCTGCGATTCGGGGCGTATTTGAAGGCGGTCGCCGTCTGAGCTACGGGGCACGCGCCCTGTCCGAAGGCGGCATCCAGAGCTTGCCTAAGCTGGCTTTCCCTGGGGGGGTGTTGGTCGGCGATACCGCTGGCACGCTGAACGTCCCAAAAATCAAGGGCACGCACACCGCCATGAAGTCCGGCATGATGGCCGCTGAAGCGATTTTTGCGGCGCTTGGTGAAGAAACTGCCGTGCGGGAAGTCAGCGCCTACCCTGCGCGTTTCCGGCATAGCTGGGTACATGACGAGCTGTGGAAAGTCCGTAACATTCGCCCTGCCTTCCACTGGGGCTTCTGGCCCGCGTTGGTGTATTCGGCACTTGATACCTACCTGTTTAAGGGCAACGCCCCGTGGACGCTGCACCACAAGCAGCCTGACCATCTGTATCTCAAACCTGCGGCGGATATGCCCAAGATTGATTACCCCAAGCCCGATGGCGTGCTGACGTTTGACAAGCTGTCCAGCGTATTTATCTCCAACACCAACCACGGCGAGCACCAGCCCATCCACTTGCAGCTCAAAGATGGCTCGGTGCCGATTCAGGTCAATTTGGCGCGTTACGATGCGCCAGAGCAGCGGTATTGCCCTGCTGGGGTGTATGAGATTGTTGGGCGGGAAGAAGGGCAGCCACGGATGCAAATCAACGCGCAAAACTGCCTGCATTGCAAAACCTGCGACATCAAAGACCC
>CALMOJ010000210.1 GCA_937871815.1 uncultured Neisseriales bacterium | reverse complement strand
TCCGCCGTCTGCCCCAGTTGCCCCAGTTGATAGCCCACGCCGCGCAGCGTTCGAATGCACTGGCTGCCCAGCTTTTTACGGACATGGTGGATGTGGACTTCGACCGCGTTGCTGGCGACTTCCTGATTCCAGCCGTAGAGTTTTTCTTCAATTTGCTGGCGGGAGAGCACTTGGTTGCGGTGGTTCATCAACAGCACCAGCAACTGGAACTCTTTGGCGGTGAACTCTAAAGATTCGCCGTTAAACGTCGCGGTATGGGCACTGGGATTCATCGCCAGCCCCTGATACTCCAGCACAGGGCTGGCACGACCACTGGCACGGCGTACCACCGCCCGCAGCCGCGCCACCAGCTCGCCCAAGGCAAAGGGCTTGACCAGATAATCGTCCGCCCCTGCGTCCAGCCCCTTGATGCGGTCTTCTACCGTATCGCGAGCGGTCAGCAGCAGTACGGGGATGGCGTTGTTGGCACGGCGCAGTTCGCGCAGCAAATCCAGCCCTGACAAACGCGGCAAGTTGATGTCGAGTATCACGCCATCGTAAGGGGTGGTGGACAGGGCGTGGCGGGCAGAAATGCCGTCTTGTGTCCAATCGACGGTAAAGCCGGTTTGGCGCAAACCTGCTTCTACGCCATCGCCCAATAGCAAATCATCTTCAACCAATAGAATACGCATGACTGACCTCGTTTCCCCAGTGGGGTTATTTTTTGCCACCCGTGCCCCGCTTGCTTGCACAGGCCGGTGTGGTTTGAGGGGCAATGTAGCGAGAAGGGCTTAAGCGCGGCTTATTTCGGGGTCGTCTCCCCACGGGGCGACTTTAAGCAGCAACAGCATCCCAGGGATGCCGAGCACGGCGCACACCAAGAAAAAGGGTGACCAGCCGATGGCTTCGACCACATAGCCGGTGGCGGCATTGGCTACGGTGCGGGGCACAGCGGCCAAGCTGGTAAACAGGGCAAATTGGGTGGCGGTATAAGCGGGGTGGGTGGTACGGGCAATAAAGGCAATAAACGCCGCCGTGCCCAGTCCTACGCCCAGTGCTTCAAAGCCAATCACACCGGCCAGCACGGCTTTATTCGCCCCGACTTGGTCGAGCACAACAAAGCCCAAAATCGACACCAACTGCACGCCGCCAAACACCCACAGCGCACGGTTGATGCCCAGCTTGACCATCCACGCCCCGCCCAGCAAACCGCCGATAACCGCCGGCCACAGCCCCGCGTGTTTGGCAATCAGGCCAATTTCGGTTTTGGTAAAGCCGGTATCCAGATAAAACGGGGTGGCCAGTGCCGTGGCCATGCTGTCGCCCAGCTTGTAGAAAAAGATAAACCCCAGCACCGTGGCCGCGCCGCGCCAGCCTTGGCGGGTCATAAATTCACGGAAAGGCAGCACCACGGCATCGCGCAAGCTTTTGGGCGGGGCGACGGTGAGGCGGGGCTCGGCCACGGTCAGGGTCAGCAGCAGCCCGGGCAGCATAAACAGCGCGGTGATGCCAAACACCGTCGCCCACGGCAGCTGGTCCGCCAAAATCAGCGACAGCGACCCCGGAATCAGGCTGGCTAAACGGTAGGCATTGATGTGGACGGTATTGCCAAAGCCCAGCTCGGCATCGCTGAGCAGCTCGCGGCGGTAGGCATCCAACACAATGTCTTGGCTGGCAGAGAAAAAAGCCACACCCACAGCAAGGGCGGCAATGCTGGCGATGTCTTGCTGGGGGGCATACAGCCCAAAGCACGCCAGTAGGCCTATCAGGGTGATTTGGGTGAGCAGCATCCACCCCCGCCGCCGACCCAAAAAGGGCGGCACAAACCGGTCCATCAGCGGCGACCAGATAAACTTCCATGTGTAGGGGAGTTGAATCAGCGCGAACAACCCAATGGCTTTAAGGTCGATGTGCTCGCTACGCAACCATGCCGGAATCAGGTTAATCAGCACATACAGCGGCAATCCCGAAGCAAAGCCGGTAAACACGCAAATCAACATCCGGCGAGAAAATAAGGTGTGCCGCCAATCAGGGGCAGAAGCAGAAGAGGTCATGGTCAACAGCGCGGCGGGCAGCAGCGGGGGGTAGAAAAGCCGCTACTGTAGGCGATTTTGCGGGACAGGGGGCGGGGGAATCCGCGTGGCCGCCAGAATCGTGGGGGGAGACCGCCCGCCTCTGAGGTTTCGGGGAGATGCGCCGTGACAAAGTGGGCACATTCCGCTTCGGTGAGGCTATCGCAGCGCACGGATAGGTTCTTGCCCCGACCGTGGTCGGCTGATTTTGGACGAAAAAAATCCCTTGCAAGCAAGGGATTTTTTTTTGGATGGTGCCCAAGAGAAGACTCGAACTTCCACGCCCGTGAAGGCGCTAGGACCTGAACCTAGTGCGTCTACCAATTCCGCCACCTGGGCAAAAAACTTTCCGTCCTGCTACGGCAAGCGTGTAAACTTGCCGCTTTTCTAAAACCTAAAACCGTTGGTGCCCAAGAGAAGACTCGAACTTCCACGCCCGTGAAGGCGCTAGGACCTGAACCTAGTGCGTCTACCAATTCCGCCACCTGGGCACGTCGCGCCGGTACTGCTGCCGCGAGTGAGTGGCGAATTATAAGCATTTTATAGAGACTGTCAATGACTAGAAAACAAAAAAACAAGAACACTTCTTCTTTGCGTGAGCAAGACCCTTTTTTAGCACGCGAACGTGAAACGTATGAGTTCCCCCTCCCCAGCCGCGAGTTTGTGCTGCAATGCCTAGAGCAAGCCGGCGTACCGGTCATTCCCGAAGAGCTGGCAGAGCAGCTGGGCATTCTTGATGACGAGATGGGCTTTTTCCAACGCCGCCTCCGTGCCATGGCTCGCGACGGGCAGTTGGTGATTAACCGCAAAGGCCAACTCTGCGTTATCGCCAAAATGGATTTGAAAAAAGGCCGCGTTATCGGCCACCGCGATGGTTTTGGCTTTATTAAGCCCGAAGAAGGCGGCGACGACCTATTCTTATCCGAACGCGAAATGCACACCGTTTTGCACGGCGACCATGTGATTTACCGTGTGGCAGGGCAAGACCGGCGCGGACGCAACGAAGCCGCCATTGTTGAAATTTTGCAGCGGGCCAATACCCGCGTGGTGGGGCGACTCTACCGCGAACGCGGTATTTTCTTTGTGGTGCCAGAAGACCGCCGCATCAACCAAGACATTTTGATCGAAGCCAACGAAGTCGGCGAAGCCCAGCACGGGCAAGTGGTTATCGTTGAAATCGTCGCCCAACCCAGCAAGCACACTCAACCCATGGGGCGGGTGCTGGAAATTATGGGTAACTATGCTGACCCAGGTATGGAAATCGAAATTGCCCTGCGCAAACACGACCTCCCCCATGTGTTTAGCCATGCGGTCGAAGAAGCCGCCAAAGCCATCCCCAAAAAAGTCCGCAAAAAAGACCTAGAAGGGCGCGAAGACCTGCGCGAACTGCCGCTGGTTACCATTGACGGCGAAACCGCCCGCGACTTTGACGATGCGGTGTACTGCGAGCCGCAAGGCAAAGGCTTCCGCCTTGTGGTCGCCATTGCCGATGTCAGCAGCTACGTGTTGCCCGGCGATGCGCTGGATGTCAGCGCGAAAGAACGCGGCAATTCGGTTTATTTCCCGCGCCGTGTCATTCCGATGTTGCCCGAAGCCTTGTCCAACGGCATTTGCTCGCTGAACCCCGAAGTGGAACGGCTGTGCATGGTTTGCGATATGGTGATTACCGCCAAAGGGGAAGTGAAGAAATACCGCTTCTACCCAGCGGTGATGCGTTCCCAAGCGCGGCTGACTTACAACCAAGTGTGGGACTACCTGCAAGCCGAAGGCGGCCATCCGCTGTATCCGCACTTGGCCAATCTCTACGACCTGTTTAAGTGCTTGCTGGCGGCACGCGCACGGCGCGGGGCGATTGACTTTGAAACCACCGAAACCCAGATGGTGTTTAACGAGCAAGGCAAAATCGACCGTATCGTGCCGGTGGTACGGAACGATGCCCACCGTCTGATTGAAGAATGTATGTTGGCGGCCAATGTCTGCTCGGCGGATTTTTTGCTGACCCACCAGCACCCTTGCCTGTTCCGTGTTCACGAAGGCCCCACGCCAGAGAAGCTCGACGTGCTGCGCGGCTTCCTGAAGCTGGTCGCACTGACCCTGCCCGGCGGCGAAACGCCCACGGCCAAGGACTACGCCAAGCTGATGGAAAAAATCAAGCTGCGCCCCGATGGCAACGTGCTGCAAACCATGTTGCTGCGTAGCCTGCAACAGGCGGTTTACACTCCGAACAATGTCGGCCACTTTGGCTTGGCGTATCCGGCGTATACCCACTTCACCTCGCCGATTCGCCGTTACCCTGACTTGCTGGTTCACCGCGCCATCAAGGCGTTGCTGGCGGGTGAAGTCTACCGACCTGGGGATTGGGTCGCGCTGGGCACGCAGTGCTCCATGACCGAACGCCGTGCAGACGAAGCCACCCGCGAAGTCGAAGCATGGCTCAAGTGCTTCTTTATGCGTGACCGTGTGGGCGAAGTGTTCTCGGGCAAAATTAACGCCGTCACCAGCTTTGGCGTGTTTGTGTTGTTGGACGACGTGTTTGTTGAGGGGCTGATTCACATCTCGGAGCTGGGACGTGATTACTTCCACTTCGACATGCACCGGCAAGCGATTGTGGGCGAGAAAAGCGGCATGACCTATAAGCTCGGCGACGAAGTCACGATTAAGGTGATGCGGGCTGACCTTGAAAGCGCAAAAATCGACTTTGCACTGTATTCGCCCAGCCGCGATCAAAAACGCACCACTTAACCAATAAGCCCGCCCCCACATTAAGGCCGCTTTGCCCTAGGCAAGCGGCCTTAATGTCATTTTGCATTGATGTTATCTGGCAAGAAATGCACTAAGTTTGTGCGTTATAATGAGTTGGCATTTGCCAATCTCCACAAGGATTTCCCCGCCGTGAAGCACCTAAAAATTAGTGCCCAGCTCTTTTTCCTGACTGCTAGCTTGGTTGGGATGTTACTTGTTGTCGGTATTCAAAGCATTCTTTCTAGCCAAGAGGGCATAGACAACGCTAAAAACATCTACGAGAACAACCTTGTTGCCTCGGTGCAGCTCGGTGACGTGCAAAGCGCACTCTCTGCCGTTCGGCAACGCGAAGCCATGGCGATGCTGGCAGCGGATGCGATTGGCGACCGTCCTGCCAACCCCCAAGCACAACAAAAATTCCTAGGCGAAATTCCAAGCCACAAGGCCATTATTGCCAAACAATGGCAAGCCTACATGGCTACTCATCTGACCCCTGAGGAAAAAGTGTTGGCTACCACCCTGGCCGAAGCCATGAGCCGCTACAACACCCTCGGCAATAAGCTGGTTGAGCTATTGCAAGCAGGTCGTCACGGTGAAGCCGCCCTATTTTTTGATTCGCAGCTGGCAGAGCAAGGGATGCTAACGCGTGAAGCCTTATCTGCCCTGATTCAATACCAAGCGGTCAATGGCGAAAGAAACTTTCTAAAAAAACAAGAGAGCCAGAAATTCCAACAATTTATCAGCATTGGACTGCTGGTTGTCGGCATTGCTGCGGGCTTGATTTTGTCGCTTGTGATTACCCGCAACATCACTGTGCCGCTGGCCGAAGTGGTCGAGATTGCCAACGCCATTGCCAACAAACAGCTTAACTTGACCGTCCCAGCGGGTGGCAGCAACGAAACCGGCCAGCTTCTCACCGCTTTTGGTCGAATGCAGCGTTCCCTGCACGAGGTTCTAGGCGGGGTGCGTAGCAGCTCCGGTGATTTGTCCCAATCGGCGTTACAGCTCCAAGAAAACGCCGCCCAAATTAGCCAAGCCTCGCAGCAGCAAAGCGAAGCCGCCAGCGCAATGGCCGCCGCTGTCGAAGAGCTCACCACCAGCATTGAGCAAGTCGCCCAACGCGCTCAACAAGCCCAAGCCAGTGCTGACCAAACGCGTGACCAGTCTCGCCAAGGCAGCAGCGTGGTACGCAATACCGCCAACGAAATGCGTGCTATTGCCAGCAAGGTGCGTGACTCCGCCGAAATGACTCGCAAGTTGGGCGAACGCTCGCAAGCCATCGACAGCATTGTGGGTACGATTCGGGATATTGCCGACCAAACCAATCTGCTGGCACTCAACGCTGCCATTGAAGCCGCCCGTGCCGGTGAACAAGGGCGTGGTTTTGCCGTGGTGGCGGATGAAGTCCGCAAACTGGCCGAGCGCACTTCGCAATCCACCCAGCAAATTGGGGGGTTAATTGCCACCATCCGCAGCGAAATTGAAGTGGTGGTGGGGGATATGCAGTCGGGCGAAGTGCAGATGGAATCAGGCGTGGCACTGGCCGAGCAAGCTCAGTCGGCGATTGATGCGATTAGCCACAACGCAGACGAAATCAACCAACTGGTTCACGACATCAGCCTCGCGCTGAAAGAACAAACCGTGGCCAGCCAAGACGTGGCGCGGAATGTGGAGCAAGTTGCCCAGCTTTCGGAAGAAAATAGCCGCGCGGTGATGCAAACCGCCGATGCGACAGTGCACCTCAAAACCTTGGCCAGCCAGCTGGATAAGGCAGTGCATAGTTTCCGGCTTTGACGTGACGCACACCGCCCCTGTCTGACCTGTTGGCTAGGCAAGGGGCACCGGACAGCGCAGCATCTGTAACCAGCCCTGCACAAACAACAAGCCCCCCAATCGTGAGACTGGGGGGCTTGTTTTATTGCGCAGACCCTAAGGCCTAGGCCAGAGGCTTACTCCACACGCTCACCGTGCAAAGTCACATCCAAACCTTCGCGTTCTTGCTCTTCGGCCACACGTAGACCCATCGCCAAGTCAATCACCTTCAGAATCACAAAGGTCATCACCAAGCTATACGCCACGGTCGCACCCACACCCAGCAATTGGGTCATCACGCTGCCGTCTACCGCGCCAATTTCTTTCACTGCAAACACGCCGGTCAGAATCGCACCGATGATGCCGCCCACGCCGTGCACACCAAACGCGTCCAAGGAATCATCGTAGCCCAGCATGTGCTTCAGGCCGGTTGCGCCCCAGTAGCAGCCAACCCCTGCAATCGCGCCAATTGCCAGCGCACCTTTAGGGTCAACAAAACCAGCGGCAGGGGTAATCGCCACCAAGCCTGCCACCGCACCAGAAGCAATCCCCAGTACCGAAGGCTTACCCTTAGCCATCCACTCGGCAAAAATCCAAGTCAAAGCAGCCATCCCTGCGGCGATTTGGGTGGCGACCATCGCCATCCCTGCACGACCATCCGCAGCCAAAGCCGAGCCTGCGTTAAAGCCAAACCAACCCACCCACA
>CALMOJ010000209.1 GCA_937871815.1 uncultured Neisseriales bacterium | reverse complement strand
AAACGAGCCAACAAAGTCGTATTCGGATAAATGAGCTTTGATGGCGGATAGGGGAGGGGTGTTGTCGGGTGACGTTGGATTGGGTGGGGTGAGGGTGAGACGGGGTGGCTTCTCCGCTGCCGCAGCTTTTCATACAGCTGCGCCGGCCCCAGCAAGGTTTCTTTTAGCCCTTCGCGCACCTTTTCTGACCCCAAGGCTTGGGTGCTCATGAGGGTGTGGGCATCGAAGGCCTCCATGATGGCGTTGAGCAGGGCGGCGGACAGGTCGGGCGAATTGGCGAACTGTTCTTTGGTGTTGTTGGCCGCCTGCTGAATCAGCATTTGGTTTTCCAGCAGCTTGCCTTTGAGTACCCCGTTCACATAGACCAACTGATCCTCGTCGGAAAGCACGCCCTCAAATAGGCCGTTCACTTTCTGGATGATTTCGGCGAGGAGGGCTTTTTCTTTTTCCTGCACCGCGCCGCTGCCGGTGTCTGACATCGGTTCAAGCTTCGGTGTTTCGCCGTTTTTCAGGTTGAGCGTCTGCTGTCCCTTGTTGCGGAGCGTGTGGTGGGTGAGCACTACTTTAGACAAATCAACGCTTTCCCGTTCGCAGCCAAAATCAAGCAGCGGTATCAGGCGTTTGTAGAAGATGAAGCGTTTTTCGATGTCGGTATTGCCGTAATCAAAAATCTGCGACAAGAAGGCATACAGACGGTTGAACGCGCCCATATCGCTTTTGAACAGTTGCAGCACCGCCATTGCCTCTTTGGCCGCCTGTGCGCCCGCCTCGTCTTTGTTGGCCTCGGCCATCGCCTTGTCGTTTTGCGCCGCTTTGTAGCGTTTCAGCAAGCGGTCAGCCACCGGCACCAAGGCTTGACTCAATTGGGCCTGTGTCGCTTTGGCATCCATTTCCACCTGCGCAACACGGTCAACCTCGAAACCATCGTAAAAGCCGGTGGCATCGAGTTTGGCGCGTAGGCTAAAAACCAGATGCGGGTCGGTTGTTGCTTCGAGCTGGGCGGTTTCGTAATAGGTTTTGAAGGCAGCCAGCACCGCTTCGGCCTCATTCACAAAGTCGAGGATATAGGTCGTGTCTTTGTCTGGAGACGCCCGATTGGGGCGGGACAGCGTTTGTACGGCGTGAATGCCGCCTAGCCGTTTATCGACATACATGCCGCACAACAGCGGCTGGTCGAAGCCGGTTTGGAATTTATTGGCGACCAGCAGCAAGTGATAATCTGGGGCTTTGAAGGCTTCGCGAATCTCGCCTTTTAGGCTGGGGTTCAGCGTCTTGCTGGTTTCTGTGACCGGCTCTGGGTAGCTCTCTGGGTCGTTGATTTCGCCCGAGAAGGCCACCAGCACGCCCAGCTTGTAGTTTTGCCGTGCAATATAGCTTGCCATCGCCTTTTGCCAGCGCACTGCCTCTTTGCGACTGCCCACCACGATCATCGCCTTGGCCTTGCCATTCAGCAGCGGCTGTACCTTCTGGCGAAAATGCTCAACCACCACCTGCACCTTCTGGCTGATGTTGTAGGGATGCAGGCGCACCCATTCCATGATGCCTTTCAGTGTCTCGGACTTGGCCACCTGCTTTTCGTCGTAGGTCTGCCCACTGTGGGCGAGTTTGAACGCCAAGGTATAGGTCGTGTAATTCCGCAGCACATCGAGAATGAATCCCTCTTCAATGGCTTGGCGCATCGAATACACATGGAATGGCTGTGGCAGCCCCTCGGCATCCTTGCGCCCGAACAGCTCTAGGGTTTTCTGCTTGGGCGTGGCGGTGAAGGCAATATAAGTCAGCCCCTTATCTTGGCTGGCTTTTGCCGACATCTGCCATGCCAGCAGGGTTTCGGTGTCGATTTCGCCGCCATCTTGCCACGCGGCCCATTCCTCGGCAGAGAGCAACTGTTTCAACTTGGCGGCCGCCTCGCCGGTCTGTGAGCTGTGCGCCTCGTCGGCAATGACCGCAAACCGCTTGCCCTCGGTGGCTGACAGTGCCTGCACCGTTTTTAGCGCGAAGGGGAAGGTCTGGATGGTGCAGACGATAATCTTCTTGCCCTCCTTTAGGGCTTGCGACAACTGGGTACTTTTGCTGCCGTGCTCATCGTTCACCGTCGCCACCACGCCGGTGGTGCGCTGGAAGTCGAAAATGGCTTCTTGTAGCTGGGCATCCAGCACATTGCGGTCGGACACCACCAGCACGCTGTCAAAAACCTTCTGGTGGTTGGCATCGTGCAGGTCGGCCAAAAAGTGTGCCGTCCACGCAATCGAGTTGGTTTTGCCGGAGCCCGCCGAGTGCTGAATCAAGTAACGCTGGCCTACCCCGTTTTGCCGCACATCGGCCAGCAGTTGGCGGGTGACATCGAACTGGTGATAGCGCGGAAAGATAAGGCCGGTCAGGTGTTTTTTGTCGTTCCGCTGGCCAATCAGATAACGCCCCAGAATTTCCAGCCAGCTCTCGCGCTGCCAGACCTCTTCCCAGAGATAGCGGGTGGCGAAACCGGCGGGGTCAGGCTGATTGCCCGCGCCGCCGTGGTTACCCCGATTAAAGGGCAGAAAGCGCGTGGCGGTTCCGTCCAGTTGGGTGGTCATCATCACTTCGGATTGGCTGGCCGCAAAATGCACCACGGCCCCGCCAGGGAAAGCCAACAGCGGCTCAACCCGCCCGCCCTTGGGTGCGGGGTGGCGGTCAAAGCGGTATTGCGCCACCGCATCCCTGACGCTTTGCGTAAAGTCTGATTTCAGCTCGGCGGTGGCCACCGCGATGCCATTCACAAACAGCACCAAGTCCAGCGCATCTTTGGCGTTATTCAGCGAATGGTGTACCTGCCGCACCACGCGCAGCCGGTTGGCGGCGTAGTGGGTAAGGAGGGTTGGATTGATGCGCAGTGCCGGTTTGAACTGCACCAGTGTCAGCGGTTTTTTCAGCCCGACCATCTCCACGCCCCGGCGCAGCACTTCCAGCGTGCCTTGCTCGTTCAGGCTGGTGCGCACCCGCTCGGCCAGCACTTTGGGCAGATTCGCCCCGTGGGTTTGGGTCAGTTGCTGCCAGCTTTCTGGCTGCGTGGTTTCTACCCACGCCAGCAGGTCTGGCAGGAACAGCGCGTTTTGCCGGTCGTAGTGGGTGGCATCGCCTTCGGCGTAGAGCCAGCCGTTATCGCCAAGGTGCTGGCAGATGGAGAATTCGAAATGGTGTTCTTGGTGGAGGGCGTGCATCGGATGGGTTCTTGTTTTTTTAGGGGGGTGAGTGGTCTAATTTTTCCCGTTTGCTGCTGCCCAATCGTGCCGGCAATCAATACACGGTGTCGTGGTCGCCTACGTTGATGGGGATGATTTGCCCATCTTGGATAAGCAATTCCAGCGTAATCCGGTACGACAGATTGATCGAAACAGAATGGACACCCTGCAGCTTGCCGCTCAGGGCGTGCAGCCGCAAGGAGGGGTGAAACGGGTTGGCCTCCAGTAACTGCAGTGTTTTCAAGTAGTGCTGCCGCAGTTCGGGATGCCGCTTTAGCCAGCGTGCCGCGCGGCGGTTGTAGGACTCGGTGAAGCACAGCACATAGCTCATGCTGGCTTATCCAAGTGCGCCAGATGCGCTGTCGCCGATTCCGCCACAAAACGTCCGGCGGCCATATCGGCGCGGGATTCGGCCAGTGCCGCGTCCAGTTCGCATTCGCGCAGATAGTGGTACTGGGCCATCTCCATGACCACAAACCGATCCTTGCCACGCACCGACACAATGGCCTCGCTTCCCCCGCTCAGTGCTGCTTCAATCGCCGCCACCCCTTTGGTTTTCAAGTCATTGGCACTGATATGAGACATATTGGACTCCTGTAAATCACGCGATGAAGGCTGATTTATATCATACGGTTAATCGTGCGATTGTGAATACTATTGATTGTTGGCCTCCCGAACGTCGATTTTGCCGGTGACGGCGGCGGAAATCAGGGCGGAGCGGCGTTCTTTGAGTAAGGCGATGCCGTGGGTGGCTTCTGCGGTCAACGCGTTTAAACGGCTGATTTCTGTTTCGAGGAAGGTAGCGATGGCAGCTTGTTCTACATCCGGTGGCTGTGGAACTCGAATTCTTGAGAGGATGCCTGCGTTCAAATTGTCCATGGTCGAGCCGACTGACTC
>CALMOJ010000208.1 GCA_937871815.1 uncultured Neisseriales bacterium | reverse complement strand
GGTGCTGCCATGATTAAAGGTATGAGGGGGGATTTCGGTGACGCGTGCGCCGTATTTTTTGGCAATCGCTAACGTTTGGTCACGCGACCCAGAATCGACCACAACAAGGTCAAGAATGACCCCTTGTTGCACGACCAGCGCGGCCAGCACCTCCTCGAAGAGCTGACCTGCATTTTTGGTGGGGATAACAACAGAAACGGGGCGAAGAGAGGACATGGTTTTATCAGAAGGCATCGCGGATTTTTCGCAATTTTTGGATGAATTTCCATGCATTTGATTGGCGAATAATCTGAAGCTCGGCCATGCACTGGCGAAGCTGCTGGTCTGCGGTGACCAGCTGGGCATCCGCCTCTAGCAGTTGGGCATGGGTGCGGGCTTGGAGTGCCGTCAGTTCGGCTTGGTGCTGAACTTCACCGCCAACGGAGGCCATGATGGCAAGGAGGTCTGCGTCTGCACATCGAGGTAGCCACCGCCGAATCAACGCCGCTGCCGCTTGTTTGGCACGCTCATCGTAATTCACCCCAAAACCGGCGGCACTGGAAATACAGTAAGTCGCGCTGATGCCGTCCACAAAAACAAAGTCCCCAAGCTGGGCGATTTGCAGCCAAAAATCCCAGTCTTCGTACACGGCAAGAGCCGTGTCTATCCGCACGCCTTGGCTGAGCACCGTTTGACGGAAGAGCGCCGCATGAATCGGGATGTAATTACCCGCAAAGAGCTGAATTCGGCTAAAGGGCGTTGCGTAGGTTTGTTCCAGCACCTGCCCCTCTTCATCGGTGCAACGGATGCCGGTATACGCCACAGGAATATCGGGTGAAGCAGCAGAGAGTGCCTGCGCCAGCGTGCTGATATGACCCGCATCAAGCAGGTCATCATCATCCAAAAACAGCAAAAACGCCCCTGCCGCGCTATCTAGTGCCACATTAGCGGCTTCGCTACGCGGGCGTGGCGTGACACTGTCGATAAAGCGCAATGGAAAAGACCCACAGCAGCTGGGCAACTGGCGATGCCCAGCCCCCTTGGCATTAACCACCACCACTTCGATATTACCCCACGCTTGAGCCGCCACCGAAGCTAAGGCATTGTCTAAACTCGGGCGGTCCATACTACGAATCAGTACCGAGACAAGGGGCTGGGCATCAAGGGGCACGGGAGAGGTCATAGGTCACTTCAGAAAGGGCGCGGGGGCAGATAAAACAGCCAGTCATTCTACGCTGCTCGCCCGTTTATAGGGCAGGTTTGCCGCCACCGCTTACGTAGATTTACCTAAAGCGGCACATACCGCCAAATTTTTACCGACTGCACATCAAATCGCACCGGCAAGGCCGCGAGGTCGGGGTCGCCACTCCAGCGTGAGCCCATTGCAAGGTTGATGCGGAGCTGCATCGGTTGGCGCAGCGCGTCGCGGCCATCCACTTTGCCCAAATCAGGGCTGACAGACAGCACGGAAACCCCATCGTAAAAGACCTGAATACGGTCAGGTGTCCACTCTAAGGTGTAGCGATGAAAGCCCGCAGACAGCGGGCGCGAAGCGGTTTGCTTAGCCAATGCCCCCACCGCCTGCCCATAGTGCACCGTCACAAAGCCAACACCCAATGCCTTGCGACCAATGCCCTCCATGATGTCGATTTCACCGTATTGCCCTTGGTTTTTGCCTTGCAACCAGATAGCGGGATGGCTCCCTGCACTGTCTGGCACACGCGCCACCACTTCAAACCGACCGTACTGAAAATAGGTTTTACTCACCACATTCGCCGAGCTGATGGCACGGCCTGCAATCGCCGCTTGGTCGGCCGAGGCTTTGGAATGGTTGTGCAAGGGATTAGGCAACCACTCTGACCGTGCTTCGAGGCTCAGAACACCATTGGCAAAAACCAGATTATGGTCGCCCTCGGTATAGCTGACCTGATGGCTGGGACTAACCCCTGTAATACGCCCCCAAAACTGGGGGTCAAGGGCAGGCGTTTGGCGAAAATCGACCGCGTAAAGGGGCTCGAAAGCATCAGCGGCCTCGGCGGGCAACGCACTGGCACATCCCACCAAAACAGCAAGGCGGCAAATAAAAAAGGAAAGGCGCACAGACAGACTCGA
>CALMOJ010000207.1 GCA_937871815.1 uncultured Neisseriales bacterium | reverse complement strand
CGATGTGGATTCGCTGCTGTCAGGCGACTTTGCGATGGAAGCCCTGCTGAATGCCCTGCTGGCACAGGGCGCACGCAAAACCCGCATCCAAGCCAAGGCCTTTGGTGGCGGGACGATTATCGAAACCTCGGGGCAGTCGCTGAGTATTGGGATGCGTAATGCCAACTTCACCCGTGAGTGGCTAGACCGCGAGCAAATCCCTTTACTTGCCGCTGATTTTTTAGGCCCGTGGTCGCGCAAGGTCTTGTTTGTCCCCAGCAACGGCGTGGCCTTTTGCCGCCGTATGACTACCAATATGGCAACGGCTGCGCTGATTGCCCGCGAAGAACGCGCCTACGCTGAGACCTTGAGCCAGAAGCCCAAGGCAGCCGATAACCGAGTGGAGCTATTCTGATGATGGAAGCAGCCATTACTGACCAAGAGTTCGCGCTCTTTCAGCGGCTTATCTACAAAATTGCCGGCATTAGCCTGAACGACACCAAAAAAGTATTGTTGGTGGGGCGGCTTTCACGGCGGTTACGCCACTACGATTTGCTCACGTTTTCGGACTACTACCGAATGTTGGCCACCGGCAACTACCCCGAAGAAGTGCAAACCATGGTTGATTTACTGACCACCAATGAAACCTATTTTTTCCGTGAACCCGGCCACTTTACCTTTTTGCGCGACACCATTTTAAAGCAGCGGATGAGCACGGGGCTGTTTCGGGTGTGGAGTGCCGCCAGCTCCACCGGCGAAGAGGTCTATACCCTCGCGATGGTGCTGGCGGAGTCGCTGCCTAAAAATCAGTGGGAAGTGGTGGGGTCGGACATCAGCACACAGGTGCTCGGAAAAGCAGCCAAGGGGCATTATCCCTTGGCGCGGAACGAAGGCATTCCCACTGCGCTGATGAGCAAATACTGTCTGAAGGGGGTGCGGTCGCAGGCGGGGACATTTTTGATTTCGCCTGAGTTGCGGCAAAAGACCCGTTTTCAGCAGGTTAATTTAACCTTGCCGATTGCCGCTGACTTGGGCGAGTTCGACGTGATTTTTTTGCGTAACGTGATGATTTATTTCGATATGGACACCAAGCGCAAAGTGGTCGCCAACCTGCTCCCCCGCCTAAAACGCGGCGGCTATTTGCTGGTGGGGCACGCGGAAACCCTGAACGGGATTAGCACCGCACTGGAGATTATCCAGCCGACGGTGTACCGGAAGCCTTGAGCGGGCGAATGCCCGCCAGTAAACAAGCCCCCCATGCCGAGCGGTATGGGGGGCTTGTTTACTGGCGGGGGTAGAACGTGTTCAAGATTCCAGTGGTGCAGGTGTTGCCAAGGTGAAATTTGCAAAAAAGCGCACTCGCGGTGGTTTTGGCTTTTATTCCCCTCTATTGGTGGGGGGGCGACGGCAAAGCCGGACGGGGTGGTTGCTGGCGATGCAGCGAAAGCTAAAACCAAGACCCAACGGCAATCACCCCACCCTTGCGGGGCACCCCTCCACGGGAGGGGAATAAAAGCAAACCCAAGCTCACCCGAGTTTCGCAGATTTTGAACAGGTTCTTAAAACCGGCGGCTCAGGTGGGCATTGTGCATTACCGTCGTGGCAATTTCCTCAATCGACTTATGCGTTGTGCTGACAAATGGTACGCCCTGTTGGCGCATCATCGCTTCGGCTTCGTTGACCTCAAACCGGCAGTTCTCTAGCGAGGCATAGGTACTGTTGGGGCGGCGTTCGGCGCGGATGTGCGATAAGCGTTCTGGCGTAATCGTCAGCCCAAACAGTTTGTGGCGGTGCTGCTGCAAAATTTTGGGCAGCGTGGGCTGGGTAAAGTCCTCTGGCGTGAGCGGATAGTTGGCCGCACGGATGCCGTATTGCAAGGCCAAATAGAGGCAGGTCGGCGTTTTGCCCGAGCGCGACACCCCCACCAGCACCACATCGGCCTCGTCAATATCACGCGGCTTTACGCCGTCATCGTGGTTCACCGAAAAATTCACCGCATCAATCCGGTGATGGTAGGTTTCTTCGTTGCCAATACCATGCGACTTGCCCACCGAGCGCACCGCCTGATGCCCCAACTCCTGCTCTAGCGGCGTGAGAAAAGTCTCAAAAAAATCAATCACTTTAGCGCAGTGGTCTACGTCTATCGCTTTGCGGACGGCAGGGTCGACAATCGACAAAAACACCAAGGGACGATGGTGGTCTTGTTTGGCTGTTTCGATAATGCGTAGGGTCAGTTCGTGCGCTTTGTCGGGGGTGTCGATAAACGGGACGGTGTCGCGCTTAAAGTCTAATTCGGCAAACTGGGTCAGCAGCGAGTGGCCGAGGGATTCGGCGGTAATGCCCGTGCGGTCAGAGACAAAAAAAGCAGAGCGGCGGTTGGGCATGGCAATCTCCTAGTGAAAGCGGGGTAAGTCGCTGGCTTCATTATGCCCTTTTGATGTGGTTTTGGGCGGGGCGGTGTGGGGGGGGCGCACGCCTTGTGCGGTGGGTATCGGCAGCAGGTAGGGCTTTGTTACCATCTGGCCTTTTGACCGACCAAGGAACACCCGATGCGCCCTACCGTTGACCTAAAAATCCTCGATGCCCGCCTGCAAGACCAACTGCCGGCCTACGCCACCAGCGGATCGGCGGGGCTAGACCTCCGCGCGGCCACCGAAGCCGTGAGGGTGATTGCCCCTGGCGAAACGCAGCTTATCCCCACTGGCTTGGCGGTTCACATTGCCAATCCCGCCTACGCCGCCATGATTTTGCCGCGGTCGGGCTTGGGGCATAAGCAAGGTATCGTGCTGGGTAATTTGGTCGGGCTGATTGACTCGGACTACCAAGGGCAGCTTTTTGTCTCGCTGTGGAATCGGGGCAGTACGCCGTTTACGCTGAATCCGCTAGAGCGTATCGCCCAGATGGTGATTGTGCCGGTGGTGCAGGTGGACTTTGCGATTGTGGAAGACTTTGCCACCAGCCAGCGGGGTGAGGGGGGGTTTGGTAGTACGGGGGCGCACTAAGAACCTGTTTACGATCTGCGAAACTCGGGTGATCCTGCGTTGAAATTCGCAAAAAACTGCGTGTGGATTCAGTCCCAACGTCGCTTTTTTTCTGAATTTTGCCTTGGCAACCCCTGCGCCATTGAGATCGTAAACAGCTTCTAAGAACGTGTTCAAAGTCTGCGGGACTCGGGTGAGTCTGCATTTGCTAGCATTCCCCCCCCGTGGGGAGCTGCCCCGCAAGGGTGGGGTGATTGCCGTTGGGTCTTGGTTTTAGCTTTCGCTGCATCGCCAGCAACCACCCCGTCCGCCCCCCCACCAGTAGAGGGGAATAAAAGCCAAGACCGCAGCGATTGCGCTTTTGTTTTGCGAATTTCGCCTTGGCTGACCCTTCGTTCGCGAGACTTTGAACATGTTTTGAGCACAGTAAGCGGGGTTTAAGCGTAAACAATGCCGGTTTGCGCCAGCCCAGCGAGGTTGATGTTGTCCGTATTAAAGCTGAGGTCTTCCACCATCGTTGCGAATGAGGCTTGAGTAAATTCGCCCGACTGGATGCGTGCCGACCACCCTGCAATATCGTCTTGGTTAGGGGTCATCCCCACCAAATTTTGATAGAACAGCGTGATTTCTGCAGCGTTAGTAAAGTTCGCGCCCAGCTTGGCATTCAGTGCCAATTTGCTCAGGTCGGCCACGCTCATCCCGCCATCCAAATAGCCCAGACCAATCCCCATATAGCTGGCATTGCCCACTGCCGAAGCCCCAAATACCGCCCCCAAAATCTTGGCGACCGCCCCTGCGTTGCCGTTTACGTCTAAGGCCAGCTTGGTGTTGGAAAACTGCACACGTTCAACGCTATTCAGCGATACCGTGTCGCCAGCACTGACCCCGCCGCTGGCACCGGACACGATTTGCACAACTGTCGCATTGCTTCCGCTGATACTGACCTGAAAGCTGGCGCGTGCTGCGGCAATTTGGATGGTATCAATCCCGCCGCCGCCGTTCACAATGTCCGAGCCGCTCATCGGGTTGATGAGGTCGTTGCTGGCGGTGCCGTTGAGCGTTTCGCGGTAGCCAGAGCCATACCTACCTGTAATTGTTGCCATGATTGTTACTCCTCTTGTGCTGTTTAAAATCAATCGGTTAAGGTCTAACTAAACGACTTATTTGCCACCAAAATGCCGCTGTAAATGCTGGGTAAAATCTGCTGCGCCCATGTAGCCAATCACCCGACTATTGGGGATTTCTTGTCCGGTCTTATCAAAGAAAATCATGCCAGGAGGGCCAAACAGGTTGAATTGCTTCATCAGGGCGCGGTCGTCTGTGGTGTTGGCGGTCACGTCCACTTGCAGCAACACCGCTTGGTGCATCAGTGCGGCGACTTTGGCATCCGAGAACGTCAGGTTTTCCATCTCTTTGCACGACACACACCAATCCGCGTAGAAGTCCAAAATCACCGGCTTGTTGGCGGTTTTGAGCTTTTCTGCCAGCTCAGCCGAGGTGCGGATACGCTGAAACGTCACGCCGGACTCTGCCGCACCCGCCGCGCCGGTTGCCGTGCTGGCGGCAACGGTATTGCCGCGTAAATGCGCCAAGGGTTGCAGCACTTCACGCCCGCCGCTGGCCGCGCCCACCAGTTCCGCCAAGCCCACCACCAGAAACACCCAGCCCAAGGCGCGTGCCGCCCGCAGCCCGACACCGGCATGGTTGGGCAAGGCCGAGAACACCGGCAAAAAGGCCGCGCAGAGCAAGGCAAAGCTGCCCCACAACGCCATCATCACCGCCACCGGCAGAATCGGATTGACCATCCAAATGGCGACGGCAATCAGCATCAGCCCAAAAACGTGTTTCACCTCGTTCATCCAGCCCCCTGCACGCGGCAGCAAGCTCCCAGCGGACAGGCCGGTCAGCAGCAGCGGCACGCTCATGCCCATCGCCATCGCAAACAACGCCCACGCACCAATCAGCACATCGCGGGTTTGGCTGATATACAGCAGGGCACCGGCCAGCGGCGCGGCCACACAGGGACCGACAATCAGTGCCGACAGCGCCCCCATAACAAACACCCCAATAAACCGCCCGCCTTTAAGCCGCCCACTTTGTTCGCTGAGGCGGGATTGCAGTGCCGACGGCAATTGCAGCTGGTAAACATCAAACATCGACAAAGACAGCCCCAGCAACAGCAGGGCAAACGTTGCCAGCACCCACGGTTTTTGTAAGGCGCCCGCCAAGCCTTCGCCCGCCAAGCCCGCCGCCACCCCCAGCGAGGTGTAAACCAAGGCCATGCCGAGGCAATACGCCACCGCCAGCAAGAAACCACGGCGGCGGGTGACGCTGCCTTCCCCGACAATAATCGAGGACAAAATCGGCACCATAGGCAGCACGCAGGGGGTAAACGACAGCAGCAAGCCAAACACTAAAAACGCCAGCCCAATGCGGGCATAGCTGCCGCTATTCAGCGTGCGCTGGGCAAACGACCCCTCATCTTCTGCACTGGCAGCGGGGGCGGTTGTCGCGGGGGCAGCAGGAGCCGCCGCCACCAGTGGTGCAGCGTCGGCCAGCTTGAGTGCGCCGGCTTGGGTCGGATTCACCTGCAAACGCTGTTCGGCGGGGGGGTAGCACAGCCCCGCTTCAGCGCAGCCCTGATAGCCCACGGTCAGCACAAACGGCCCCTTAGATTCTTGCACCGGCAGGGTCACCACGAGGCTATCGTGGTAGGTTTCCACCGGCTTATTCAGGAGGGTGTCAAAGCTTTTGGCTCCATCGGGGATGGTCGGCTTACCCAAGGTCGTCCCTTGACCTTCGGCCTCAAACCGCAGCGGCTCGCGATAGAGTTTGTAGCCCGGGGCGATGGTCCAAGTGAGCACCACGGTTTGGGCATCGCGCAGCTCGCCTTTCAGCTTAAACGCCTGCTCTGGCTCTAGAAAATCAGCCGCGCGGGCATTACCAATCAGTAGCAAGGCCATACACAACATGGCCAAAATATAGACCCCGCCTTCGCGCCACATTTTTGAAGCGGCACGGGTAGACTGGGGGGAAGACATCACAGCAGCAGAAAACATAAGGTGTCTCGTATGGAAGTAAGCCAGTGGGCTTAGGGAATGAGGGTAGTGTGCAGAACGGGGCTGAAGGTGGGCTTAATCGGGTCTGAAGCCAAACTTAAGCACTGCACTTTGGGTCAAGTCTGCGCGATTCAGCGTACCGGTCAAATTTCTTCGCCCCTCCCCGATAGGGTGTTTATGGTTTAAATCTGCACTGGTACGGGTTTAAACCGGCATTGTCTTTTAAACGCCGCTGGGCTCATGGAGTCCAGCGCAGAACGCAGGTGTTTCTGGTTGTGAAACGTCATCAGGTAGTCCGCCACCTCTTTTAGGGTTTCGTTGTCCTCTTTGAGAATGCGCAGTTCAGCTTCAAGTTGCTGGATGCGCCGCTAATATGGGGTTAACAGCTGGTCGATACCAGACTTTCGGTGTTGTACGGCAGCATTCGCCAACGCGGCACTGTTGCGGAACAATTTTTTGGCGACGGCGAGTTTGAACTCGGGGGTGAAGTTGCGGCGAGCTGGTGGCCTATGCAATTTCCTTTGAACAGGTTCTTATGGGTGGCTAAATTGTTCTACCTATCGGGGTGTTCCAAGAGAGTAGAGCACTACAATTGGCCGTGTTTGTCGGGCGGCAACCCGACATCGCCGCGCCCCCCTTGCATGGCCAGTCGGTTAAAGTAGCGGCCATCTTCCGTTCTCACCCCACAGAATGCCCGCCACCATGCTATGCCCCACCCCGACACCATGAACGAAACCCTTCCCATCCTTTACCAAGATGCCGATATGGTGGTGGTACACAAGCCCTCTGGGCTGCTGGTTCACCGCTCCCCGATTGACCGCCACGAAACCCGCTTTGCCTTGCAGTTGGTGCGTGACCAGCTGGGTTGCCGCGTGTATTCCGCCCACCGGCTAGACAAAGGCACGTCTGGCTTGCTGGTGTTTGGGCTGCACCCTGACGCGGGGCGCAGCCTGAGCATGGCATTTGCCACCCAGTCGGTTCACAAAACCTACCATGCCATTGTGCGGGGCTGGCCTGCCGACGAAGGGCTGATAGACCACCCCCTTAGCCGCCAAGAAGACCAGCAGGGTCATGCTGCCCACGCCAACGCCGCCCCCGACACCCTCGCCCCGCCGCAACCCGCCCAAACGGCGTTTCGCACCTTGGCCACCGTCACCTTGCCGGTGTGCATCGACCGCTACCCCACCAGCCGCTATGCCTTGGTTGAGCTGCATCCCCAGACCGGTCGCCGCCACCAATTGCGTCGCCACCTCAAGCACATTAGCCACCCGATTATCGGCGATGCCACCCACGGCAAGGGTCGCCATAACCGCTGGTTTGCCGAGCATTTTGGCGTAGGACGGCTGCTGCTGGCGGCCACCGCACTGGAGGTGCCGCACCCCATGACCGGCGAACGCCTTGCCCTGTGCTGCCCCCCCTCGGCGGATTTTGGGCAGGTGCTACAGGGTTTGGGCTGGGCGGACGTGCTGCCCGCTGCCCTACAGCCGCCACCCCTGTTGCTGCCGTAGGACGCGCCATGTCTGATTTATTTTCCACTGCGCCCCCCCTGTCCCCGCCGCTGGCCGAAGCCTTGCGCCCCACCACCTTGGACGAGGTGATCGGGCAATCGCATTTGCTGGGCGCGGGTAAGCCTCTGCGCTTGGCTTTTGAGTCCGGCACGCCGCATTCCATGATTTTGTGGGGGCCACCTGGGGTCGGCAAAACCACGCTGGCACGGCTGATGGCACAGGCGTTTAGCTGTGAATGTGTGGCCTTGTCGGCGGTATTTGCGGGGGTCAAGGAGATTCGGGAAGCCATCGCCCAAGCCACGCAGTATGGCTTGCGCGGCAAGCGCACCTTGTTGTTTGTGGACGAGATTCACCGGTTTAATAAAGCCCAACAAGACGCGCTGCTGCCCTATGTGGAATCGGGCGTGGTGACGTTTATTGGCGCGACTACCGAGAATCCCTCATTTGAAGTCAACGCGGCCTTGTTGTCGCGAGCACAGGTGTATGTACTGCACAGCCTCACTGCCGAAGAGCTGACCACCTTGGCCGTCCGTGCCCTGCACACCGCCCTGCCCCACCTGAGCTATGACCCCGCCACGCTGCCGCTGTGGGTGGCGCACGCCGATGGCGATGCCCGCCGCTTGCTGAATTTGCTGGCGCAAACCGATGCGGCGGCGCGTGCCAGCCAGCACAGCCATCTGACGGCTGAGTTTGTGCAAGCAGCCTTGAGCCAAACCGGACGGCGGTTTGATAAAGGCGGCGATGCGTTTTACGACCAGATTTCCGCGCTGCACAAATCGGTGCGCGGCTCCGACCCCGACGCGGCACTGTATTGGCTGTGCCGGATGTTGGATGGCGGTGCCGATGCCCGCTATTTGGCGCGTCGGATTGTACGGATGGCGTGGGAAGACATCGGCCTAGCCGACCCCCGTGCCCTGCAAATCGCCAACGATGCTGCCACCACCTACGAACGCCTTGGCTCGCCAGAAGGGGAGCTGGCCTTGGGGCAAGCGGTGATTTATTTGGCGATTGCCGCCAAAAGTAACGCGGGTTATGTGGCGTTTAATCAGGCGATGGCGTATGTGCGGCAGGACA
>CALMOJ010000206.1 GCA_937871815.1 uncultured Neisseriales bacterium | reverse complement strand
CGCCACTTGCCCTGCGGCTTCTAGCGTAATGCCGAGGTTGTAGTGGGCTTCGGCAAAATCCGGTGCCAGCGCGATGGCTTGGCGATAGGCGGCCTCCGCTTCAGCTTGTCGCTGTTGTGCCACCAAGACTTTGCCCAAGTTGGCATAGGCGGGGGCGAAATCAGGGCACTGTTGAATCGCTTGGCGTAGACAGGCCTCGGCCTCGGCAAGGCGATTTTGTTCCTGCAGCACATTGCCCAAGTTGTTATACGCCTCGGCCAAATCAGGCTGCAGGGCGAGGGCTTGGCGGTAGCTGGCTTCGGCGGCTGTCGGCTGGACGAGGTCTTCTTGCACCAAGCCAAGGTTGTAGTGCGCGGAAGCATAGTCAGGACGGAAAGCAAGAGCTTGGCGCAAACAGGCTTCAGCTTCGGCAAGTCGGCTCGGGATTTGGTACAGCAGGTTGCCTAGACTGTTCCATGCTTCGGCGTATTGGGCTTGGTGCTGAATGGCACGCCGATACGCGGCTTCGGCTTCAGCGGGCTGGGTGTGGGCTTCGTAGGCCAGCCCAAGGTTGTAGTGGCTTTCGGCATCGTCAGGCTGCAGGCCAATGGCCTGCGTGAGGGCACCAATAGCGTGCTGAAGTTGCCCCTGCTGAAGATTCAGAGTGCCGAGGGCTTTCCAGCCAAAGCTTGCGTGGGGGTAATCTTGGGTCAGTTGGCGGGCTAAGGCTTCTGCGGCCACATAGTCACCTTGGCTGAAGCACTGTAGCAGTGGCGCAATTTCAGCGGCACTGGGCATGGCTGTCTCGGCCACTTCGGTGGCTTGGGGTGCTGTGGCTTTGGGCGCAAGCGGTGGCGTGGGGTCAGCATCGGGCGGCGTGAGCTTAGCCGCTATCACCTCGACCGCCTCGCCCGCCAAGCCCAACTCCCGTGCCTGCGCCAACACGCTGCGGGCAAAGTCCAACTCACCAGCTTGGATTAGGGCTTCCAAATAGCCCAACCAGAACTGCCCTTCTTGCGGGTTGGCGGCCAAGGCGGCTTCGAGGTGGATTAGTCCGGCTTCGGTGTCGCCTTGCGCCATTTTGAGCAGGCCGAAAAAGTGGTGGCCTTCGGGGTGTTGGGGGTCGGTGGCCAGCAGGGATTGGTAAGCGGCTTCGGCTTGGACGAAGTCGCCTGCTTGGTGGTGGCTGAGGGCATGTTCAAGCAAGGTGGCCTCTGTCTGCGAACTCTCGCACTCAACCGTAAACCCCTGCGGCGGCTGGCCGTCACACCAGCCCTGCCACATGGTCCGCAACGCCGAGGCAATGCCTGCGGCGACCAAAGCCGGTTGACCAATCGCCGACTGACTCCAGCGTTGGCGCAACCCCGCTCGAATCGCGGCCAGTTCGCTCAGATGGTTCGCCCAGTACAGCCCCTTTTCAACAAATTCGGCTTCGCTGTGCGTAATAAATTCAGGCAAGCCGATGTGCCCCATTAAAGACGCACCTTGCCGACTGGCGGGGGTCTGTCCGGCCAAAGTCAGGGTGGGTACGCCCATCCACAGCCCGTGGTTGGTGGTGGTACCACCGGTGTAGGGGAACGCATCGAGGCACAAATCCACCTGATGGTGCAGCTTGAGGTAGTCCTGCATGTTGCAACGGGGCTGGAGGATAAGGCGGTCGGGAGGGATTGCGGCCTCTTTAAACCAGCCCAATAGCGTCTCTTGCCCTTCGGGGGGCAGGCCGCCGATGAGCAACCGGCTCTCCGGCAGGGCGTGCAGCAATTTTGCCCACAGCCCGATAATCGTGGGGTTGAGTTTGC
>CALMOJ010000205.1 GCA_937871815.1 uncultured Neisseriales bacterium | reverse complement strand
CCTTCCAAAACCAACAAGCTTTCGATTTCTTTGATTCAGTAATCACTCAGGGAAAAGCTGTTTTTGAGACAGCCGGTTCGCTCGGCCAAGGTGAAAATATTTGGGTGCTGGCAAAGTTGCCCAATGTGATTAACGTCGTTCGCAATGACGATTGCATGCAGTATCTACTGCTCTCAAATCGCCACGATGGGCAAGGCGGCGTGGTGGTGAAGTTCACCTCTATCCGAGTGGTCTGTCAAAACACACTCATGCTTTCACTCAAAGATGGGCAAAACGCCTATCGAGTGCGGCATAGCAACATCATGGCCAACAGACTGTCGGAAATCGGAGAGATTCTCGGATTTTCAACGCGCATGTATGCAGAAGCCGGTGAAGCTTTCGCAGGCATGGCAAGGAAGGCGCTGAGTAAAAATCTGCTCGATGATTTTTTACAGGCGGTCTATCCAAAAACAGAACCCCAGAAAAAAAACAACAAACGGCCAGACAAATGGCTTGAGATAGACAAGCTTCTTGAAGAGCGCGACGACCTGATTCTGCCGGGGGTGAAAGGAACGCTTTGGGCTGCTTATAACGCTATAACTTGCTTCGAGGATTACAAACAGAGAAAGCAACCAGAAGATGAGGCTGGGCGGCTGAATCACGTTTGGTTTGGCGCAGGGGCCGATACCAAGCTAAACGCTTACCAAGAGGCTCGAAAATTTGCTGCCGCCTGAAATGGTTAAACTTACTCTTTTAGGGATGTAGCCAGAGCCTCACGGGCGAAAAGTAGCCCTTTCATCTCAATCCATTGCGATGCCTATCGCATCAGATTAAAGTGCCGCCTGCTCCCCAGCTTCAACCCAACAGGAAAGTACTACATGCTCACTGGCGAACTCCGCAGCCAAATAGACGCAATCTGGAATTCGTTCTGGTCCGGCGGCATCTCCAACCCGCTTGAGGTGATGGAGCAAATCACCTATCTGCTCTTCCTTCGCCGTCTCGACGACCTGCACACCCTCGAAGAAAACAAGTCCGTGCGTCTCGGCAAGCCGATAGAGCGCCGCATCTTCCCGGAAGGCAATGACGCAAGGGGTCGCGACTTCAACGACCTGCGCTGGTCGCGTTTCAAGCACTTCGCTCCGGCAGATATGTACATCGTGGTCGGCGAACACGTATTCCCCTTCCTGCGCAGCATGGGCGGCGATGGCTCCACCTACGCGCACCACATGAAGGATGCGCGATTCACCATCCCGACCTCGGCCTTGCTCGCCAAGGTGGTCGATATGCTCGACCACGTGCCGATGGAAGACCGCGACACCAAGGGCGACCTTTACGAATACATGCTGGGCAAAATTGCCAGCGCCGGCCAGAACGGCCAGTTCCGTACCCCGCGCCACATAATTCGCCTGATGGTGGCGTTGACCGCACCAAACGCCAAAGACGTAATTTGCGACCCGGCCAGCGGCACCTGCGGCTTCCTGGTTGCTGCCGGTGAATACCTGCGCGAAAAGCACCCGGAAATCATGCTTGATGCCCTAGCCCGTGACCACTTCCACCACGGCATGTTCCACGGCTACGACTTCGACAACACCATGCTGCGCA
>CALMOJ010000204.1 GCA_937871815.1 uncultured Neisseriales bacterium | reverse complement strand
ATCGCGTTTATGTATCTTGGTCGGAGCCAATGGCACAGGCAAATCCACCTTATTCGACGTGTTTTCTTTTTTAAAAGATGCACTGGATAGAAATGTCGGCAACGCCGTTGCCAAGCGGGGCGGCTACAAAGAATTGGTCAGCCGAGGCTTTGCACACGAGCCCATAGAAATCACCTTGAAATTCAGGTTAACGATCACCGGCAAAGAGCGCTTAGTCACCTATCTGCTGCGGATTGAGCTCGACGAGACAGGCCGCGTAGCCATTGCCCGCGAAGTGCTACGCTACAAACGCGGCGAAAAGGGGCAGCCCTTTCATTTTCTAGACTTTGCCTACGGCAAAGGCTATGCCATCACCAATGAAGAAGATTTTTTAAAGCCGGAGGAAAAACTTCACCGCGAAGAGCAAGAGCTAGATGCCACTGATATTCTGGCAATTAAAGGGCTAGGGCAATTCGAACGATTCAAGGCAGCCAGTAGCTTTAGAACGATGATTGAAAATTGGCATGTCTCCGATTTCCACATTACGGAAGCCCGCCCTAGCCAAGAAGATGGTTTTGCAGAGCATCTGTCCACTCGCGGGGAAAACCTATCGCTCGTGGCCAACAACTTATACGCAAATCACCCAGAAAATTTCAAACGGGTTCTGCAGGCCATGCAGCATGGCGTGCCAGGGGTGTCGGTCATCGAACCCAAGCAAACCGAGGATGGACGTTTGATTTTGCGGTTTCAAGATGGCAGCTTCAAAGACCCCTTTGTGGCGCGGCATGTGTCTGATGGCACCATCAAAATGTTTGCCTATCTGGTGCTGCTCAACGACCCCAGCCCCTATCCCTTGTTAGCGGTTGAAGAACCAGAAAATCAGCTTTACCCAGCATTATTACTCAAGCTGGCTGAAGCGTTCCGCAGCTATGCCATGCGAGGGGGACAGGTGTTTATTTCGTCTCATTCGCCAGATTTTTTAAACGCGCTCAAGCTAGAAGAGATTTACTGCCTGCGTAAAGAAAAT
>CALMOJ010000203.1 GCA_937871815.1 uncultured Neisseriales bacterium | reverse complement strand
GCCCCCACCGCATCCCACCCTTATCCCGCAATTCACGGAGGCTTTAATGGGTCCTTTACACGGCGTTAAAATCGTTGAACTGGCCGCGCTCGGCCCCGCCCCGATGGGGGTGATGCTGCTGGCCGACCTTGGCGCGGACGTGCTCCGCATCGAACGCAAACCGCGTGCGGGCAGCCGCCCAACTGCCGATTTATTCGACCCCAAAATCGACATTCTCAACCGCAATCGCAGCGTGATTGCCCTTGACCTCAAGCAGCCGGAAGCCATCGAAGCCGCCCTGCGGCTTATTGCCACTGCCGATGTGCTGGTGGAGGGCTTTCGGCCAGGGGTGACCGAGCGTTTGGGCTTAGGCCCCGAGGTGTGTTTGGCGCGTAATCCCCGTTTGGTTTATGGCCGCATGACCGGCTGGGGGCAAAGCGGCACGCTGGCGCAGACCGCTGGCCATGATATTAACTACCTGTCGTTGTCTGGCGCGTTGCACGCCATCGGCGAAAAAGGCGGCAAGCCCATCGTGCCGTTGAATCTGGTGGCCGACTGTGGCGGCGGGGCGATGTTGTTGGCGATGGGGGTGTTGGCGGGGGTGATTGAGGCTCGCCGCACGGGGCAGGGGCAAGTGGTGGATGTGGCGATGACCGACGGCGCGGCCACGCTGATGACCATGATGTATACCCTCAAGGCTATGGGGCAGTGGTCGTCTGAGCGGGGCAGCAATCTGCTGGATGGCGGGGCGCATTTCTACGATACCTATCAATGCCGCGACGGCAAGTGGCTGTCAGTGGGGGCGATTGAGCCGCAGTTCTACGCCTTGCTGCTGGAAAAAACCGCGCTGCACGACGACCCTGCCTTCCACGCCCAGTGGGACCGCAGCCAGTGGCCGACGCTGAAAGCCAAGCTGGCGGCGGTGCTGCTGACCCGTAGCCGTGACGAATGGTGCGCGGTGTTTGCCGGCAGCGATGCCTGTGTCGCGCCGGTGCTGGACATGGACGAAGCCCCGCTGCATCCGCACAACCAATCACGGCAAACGTTTATCGCGGTGGAGGGCGTGACCCAACCCGCGCCTGTTCCCCGCTTTAGCCGCACCCCCGCCGCCGCCCCGACCGCCCCGCGCCCCGCCAGCCAAGAGGGTGCCGTGCTGAGCGACTGGGGATTTTCTGCGGCGGAGATTGCCGCGCTAGTGGGGTGTGGGGCGGTGTAGGTTAGGTTACTTGACCCATTCGGGCGTGGCTACAGGGGCGGTAAAACGCTGATTGAGCAGGGTTTTACCGCACTCGGGGTGCTTCACCCAGTCTGACAGCGACCCTGTGCCCTTGGTGTCATCCAAGGCCTGCGTGACCTCTTTTACCCACAGGCTGACGTGGTCACGCAAGGCCGGAGAAATGCCCTGCTGTAACCAAACCCGCTCAAAGTCAAATCGCTTGCCAAACTGCTGTGCCAACACGGCAACGGTGTAAATGGCGATGGGCATTTGCACCCCGTTCAGCTGTTTCCGCACCAGAGACAGGATGGCGCGGAACACGATGGTCTTGGCGATCATTTCTTTGAAATTTCCGAGATTGACCTCTGCCCCGCCGTCTTCTTGCTGACTCATAAAGGTGTGGAAGCATTTTTGTGGCCCCAAACACGCCACCTCTGGTTGACGTTTCCATGCCACCAAATACCGTGCCAAATCCATTTTTGTGACGCGGCGAGACGTGGGGCAAGCCGTCTTTAAGGCCTTGCGCTTGGCGGGGGTGTAACCGTCTTTGACCAGCCAAGTGTTGTAGCTGCCACTTGTCCGCTCATAGAACCAACGCCCTGCGCCGTCAGGGCAATAGACCTTGGCCGACCATTCTTCCATCTGACGGTGAAAGTGGTTATTGCTTGAAAGGTCGGCTTGCTTGATTTGGTTTTGGCTATTGGCATACAGCGAAATAGCCGCCAGCAGGCTTTCTTCTTGCGAAGAGGCCTGCGCTTGGGTGGCGTGATTTTGCGGTTTGATAACAATAATCTTGGCGGGGATATTGACCTTGCCCAGATTGGTTTCAGGGTGTTTTTTCTTGGTGAAATACAGAGAGGCCGTGGTTTGCCCCCCATTCACAATTTGCATCCCCTTGAGCCCGCCAATCGCGGTGCCGCCACCTTCGGCTTGCACCACACTCAGCTCATCGACCACCATCACAATGCCGTTGTTGTAGGCCATAAAGCGGTCTGGCGTATCGCGTAGGGTTTTTTGAATCCCCGCGTTGACGCTTTTCTTGCTTTGCACCCCTAAAAACGAACGGACATTGTTTTCCAGAAGCCGCGCCCCATAGCGGTCATACATAAAGCGCAAAGCTTCGCCAGGAATAGCCGCCAGCGCGTAGTCGTATTCCTCCCCTTCGCCGCTGGGCACAAAAACACAGGGCAAAGGCCTACCAGACACTTCGGCAAAATCAACAACCAGCTCATCGCGCGGCTTCCCTGCAACCAAATGGCGATAGAGCCGCTCAATATCCATCACCTCTAAGCTCACCGTCGTCGCGCCGATGGTTTTTGGATGGAATTGCTTGGTTTTGGCTACGCGGTCAGTTAAGACAAAGATTCTGACCTGCTCAAAGGCTTGATGCTGCTGCTGAATCGCCACGGCCAAGTCGTGGGCATCGCTAGAGTGGTCAATCTGGTTGGCGATATTGCCTTCGGCACACGCAGTAAAAAAGCGGAAGCAATGGTTGGCGGCTAACTGTGTGTCGGCATCAGAAATAGACGACAGCACATCATCCCCTTTGTAGAGGCTGATAAAGAGGTCGAGTTGGTCATGGTCTTCAGAAAGGCCATAACCGCTTACCCGCAGGTGGCTATGGCCTAGTCTGCCTTGGTAATGGCAGGGAATCGCTTCATGCGTCATACCCTGCTCAAATAGGTGGTCCATTGCCATTTCGCAAAAAACCAGCTCAGGGTAAACCGCGTCCGCATCCTCATCCATTTGGGCACGCACTTGCGCTTGGTTCTCACGAAAAAAATCTTCTAATGAACTGCTCATATCACCCCCAATTGCTGTAAAGCATCGCTTAATGCCACGCTATGACCTTGCACTTTGTCTAAGTCAATTTCATAGCTGACTTTTCGGATACCCTCTGGCACGTTGCCTGAGACAAGGCGCGGAAAGCCCTCGTCCACGGCCAGAAGGCGGAAATCTTGCTGGGCAAAACCTTGTGGATAACGGTCTGCATGGCTGGGGTGGTAGCCCGCCAACAGCAGCTGGTCCATAAACTGCGCATGGGCGTATTTGTCGCTGGCGAGTGCCTCGGCGACGGCCTCGACAAAGGCGGGCAAGTTTTCTCCTTCATCGCTGGGCACCAACTGAATCCCCGCAAGAAACAGGGGCTGGTATTCCGCATCACTAAGCTGCTCCAACGAACCAATTTTGACCGGAAACCCATCCGTAGACTGGGTGACTTTGACCTCCACGGCCCCGCTACCCAAGACAAAATCTTGCTCGTAGTCTCGTGGGCCGACCCAAGCTTCCACCGCCACGGTGGGGGTGATACCCGCCTCCAGTAAGCGGCGAAGAAAGGTCAGCTCCCCCACCAAGCCCAAAACATCTTTGGCCATTAAGGGCTGCTGGGTTTTGCTCATAAAGTTTTGCCAAGCCCGCACCCGACCCAGCAACGCACTGAGCTGTTTCGCTTCGCCTTGGTCGGCCTCGCTATCGAGTGCATCTGCCACATCCCTCACCATATCGGCAAACAAGGTCAAGCTGCCTTCAGGCTTTCGGGTCAGTGCCAGCCATGCTTTGCCATCGCCATAGGGGTCGGCGGGTGCCACCAGAAAGCCCCGGCCTTCTGGCAGTTTTTGCTTGGCAGACAGTGCGATGGTTTCAAAGCCCACCAACAAGGCTTCTTCGTTGCCCGGAAAATGCCGCCCCGCCAGCAGTGTGCACGCCCCTGCAGAAGGCAAAGCCAGTGTCTGCCAGCCTTGGCTCAGGGCATCCCCCGAGAGGGCTTGCCATACCAACATAAAAAAATCTTCAATCTGCCGCGCCATATTCTTGCTCCCACACTAAATGATCCACACGGTAATCCACCGTCACGTCTGAACGGCTAGCCGGAAAGCTCGCCACAAACCCCATGATGGGGGCGGAGAGGTCGGCAAGCCCCGCGTCAGCAGGGTCTAGCGGATAAAGCAGCAGCAAGCCCGCCGTTTTGTTTCTCGTTTTTCGAATCAGTGCCCCACTGGGCTGGGTCGGTGCCGTGGGTTCGATATGGTTGTCAGCTTGACGAGCAGGGTCGGGCTGCCACAGTTTTTGGGTCAGAGAAAGCGCGTCCAGCCATTCTGGTTCGGTTAAATCAATGGCTTCGTCACGAGGGGACAGCAAACGCCCGACGCTATACCGGTCTTTGACTGTCGCCTCTGCTGCCCGCTTAGGCATTTGGCACTGTTGCCCACCGGTAAAGGTGTAGTGTGCCCCTGTACCGCCGCCCATCAACGCCACCGTCCATGTGGTCAGCTCTTTAGCTTTGGCCATTTTGGCCACAAACTCGGCAAGCGAGGGGCTGTGTGCTTTTTTGGCTTTGTCATGGGTGGTGTAGCCCCTAAAAAAGCTTTCAACCATGTGGGCGGGCACGCCAGACCACAACAGCGTGCCCCGCGATTCGTGTCGAGCCTCACCCCGAACCCGCACAGGGTTGGTCTCGGTGGGCGTGCCCATCTCAGCCATCAGTGCCTCGGTGGCCTGCATATTCCGCTGCAAAATACGCGGGTCTTTGTAGAAGGCGGAGGTTTCCACCACTTCGCCGCTAAACGACAAGCGGATGGGCTTAGCGGTGCGCATTTTGAGCGGCGAGGTAATCATCAGGGTGGGGTGGGACTGGACACGCAGCCCGTATTCCCGTGGGGTTGCCCCACTGGCCGCCATCACATCAAAAGTGGTGCGCAGTTCTTCTGACGCTTCGGCAATATGCCCAAACCACGCCATCAGCTCGTGGGTGGTGTAGAGACGGCAGAGGTCGAGATAGCCCGGACGGTAGCCAAACCAGCGTCCCATCTGCATCAGGGTGTCGTACATTTTTGAGCTGCGTAAAAAATAGCTGACGCACAGCCCTTCTAAAGTCAGCCCCCGCGCCAGCTTGTCCCCGCCAATCGCAATCACTTTTAAGCCCTGACCCGACGCGGCTTCGTTGTAATCCAGCGCGTCTTTGGCCGAGCCATTGATGGCCTTCACTTCAATGTCGGCCAAGACCTCGGGCAGCACCGCCTCAATCTCTGCCCAACTGGGCAAGGGCTCAGGCTTGTCATGCACCGCAACCTGCTGGGTCAGGGCGTGCGTCGTGGGGACAAAATCCGTTTCCCACAGGTGCTGCAGCACCGCGAGGAGGTCCTCGTTGGCGACTCCCCGACTGAGTCGCTGCCGCATTTTTTTCACCTCTTCCGTTACTTGAGCCTGCACCCGTCCTTGAACGAGGGTGTAACGGGTGACGTGAATCAACATCGAGGTATGCCCCCGGCCCTGTTCCCGAATCTGGCGCACCGCACAGGCCAGCACAAAAGCCTGAATCGCTTCGGTCAGGGTGGCGGGGAGGGGAGAAGGGGGCGAGTGGGTTGTGCCGTGTTTGGGCGGCATCCAACCACCGGTTTCGCTGGCATCGGTGTGGTCGGTGACAGGGCGCATCAGCAACGGGCTGTCCCCCGCGCTGTCTGCCGCCCCGCCCTTGGGCAACGCACCCCGCAAAGCCAGCAGTTGCGTCGGCCCAACATAGTTAGAGGGCGCGGACAGGCTCAAAATAAACGACTGGGGAAAAAGGTCGGGGCCTTCGTTCGGCGTTTCATTGCGCCGGTGAATAAAAATATTGGCAAAAGGCGTGGCGGTGTAACCCACATACGCCGACTTGCTAAAGGCGTGCAAAATCTGCCGAATCCGGCTGTTGATGGCCGTGGGTTGGTGCTCTTCATCAGGCAAGCCGTCTTCATCAAAGACCTGCTCCCCCGTATCCACAGAAGCATGGTCGGCTTCGTCATCAATCATCAGCAAAGGCAAGTTAGACACCACGCGCCGCTTGGTCTCGGCATCGGTGCTATCGGTGACATGATTCCGAATCCAGCGCAGTAGCCGGTCGAGCACGGTCTTGTTCTTCTTAATCACAAACAGCCACGGTCTTTGCTCGGGGGAAATGGCCAAGTTTTTAGCCACCCCAGCGGTAAAGTCGCCAGTGTTGTTGCGGCTGGTGGCGCAGTTGGGGCGAATCTGCTGGTCGCTGTCGATGTCGCCCACCCCAGTAACGCGAACACGGTCGGCGGTTATGGGGGTTTGGTAGCCCAAAAAAGCCTCTTCTAGCCGAATTTGGGTCTGCGAACGCAAATTATTGTGCAAGCCGGCCAACACAATAATCACTTTGTAGCCTGCATCGGCGGCCTTACAAATCAAGCCGGCGTAGTGGCTGGTTTTGCCTGATTGCACATGCCCCACCACCAAGCCCCGCCGACTCCATGCCCCTTCTCGGGTCGGGTCTTCGAGCAAGCCGAGGGTGGTATCGGTCGATTCATTGAGCGCATCGACCACGGTGGGCGGCATTTTTTTCTCAAGCAAGGTTTGATAGCGCGGCCAGTAACGCGCGTCTTTTTTGCGGGCGGCATTCAGCCAGCGGCAATGGTCTTCCTCGGCTACCAGCACCGTGTCTTTGCCTATCCACTGGCTAAAACGGCGAATCAGCTCAAGGGTTGCAGCCTGTGCCTGCGCCGCGCCTTGGGGCACCACCATCGCTGCCGTAGCAACGTGCTTGGCAATGATGCCTGGCGTAATGGCCGCACGGTCAGGCTCGCCGCTGAGCAGGGTTTGGGCAATATCCACCACCCCCCTAAGTGTTTTTTCTTCTTGTTCGCTCAACATCATGACACCTCCACTTCGTTCTATTCTGGCAAAGCGGCCACAAGCGCAGGAAAGCCCTGAAAAGGCTCGGTATGGGCAAGGGTGCGTTTGGCCGCCGCCGCAGAAATACCGCGTTGCAGCAGGTTGTTGTAAAGCGTGGCCAAGACCGCTTGCACCTCGGCGGAAGGCTCACCGCTAAACCCTGTGCGCGGCGTGTCTTTGTGCTCTGCCGTATCCAGCCAAATCCGCTGCACAGGTACGGTCTCTTCAATCACGCGCAGCATGGCTTTAAGCAGCGGGCGGAGCGTGCCGCTCGCGCTTTCTAAAGCCCCTGCAATGGCGGGATGGTTTTCGTCTATCCGATAGCGCACCCCTGTTCGGGTGGTTTCTGTGCGCCATGCTTGTGCCAGTACCTCGCCTTTTTTTCTCGGCTGCGGACTGCCACGGTGGGCAAAAACATGCCGTGCGCGGGTGCGGGCATCTTCCGCCAGTTTGGTCAGCCACGGGCGTAGTGCCACTGGAATCCGTGCCGTGGCCTTGCGGATGTCGATTTTCCAGTCCATATCTGCGGTATTGGGGATGTCCAGCCGAATCCGCGCCAGCCGTTGGGATTCTTCTCGGTGCCACGCCTTGCCCTTCCCCAGCCCTAGCCAGCCGCCTGCCACCAATAAACGGCCATTGCGGTACACATAAAAGCCTTGCTGCGCCGTCCAGCCTTCGGGGCCGCCCGCTGCTTCGTATTCTGGTTCGGAGAACGCATCACGGTGCGGCAAAACATGGCACTCCACCGCCACCATCCCTGCGGGGGTCATTTTTTTGGCCGATGGGGAGTGCCACGGCTTGGCCGGATGGCCGCACAAAAAAGGATCCCAAGGCTTGACGGGGTGGTCATTTAAAAACAGCGTCAGGGCGGGTTCGCCCTCTTCTGGCGTTTCCAGTAGGCGGTGAAACACCATCGCCAAGCGTTTCTCGATGTTATCTATCAGGTCGCAGAAATGGTCGGCGGTGTATTCCGCCGTCACCACGCGGTCTAGGCACTCCCACAACACCAAAGTGCCTGAAGCCTGCGCCGCCAGCGGGGCTAAGAAATCCGCCGACCCCGCTGCCGCGCCTTCAAACAGCAGCCAGCCCCCGCTGGGGTCAGCCGCAATCGCATCCAAATCCCAGCGCAAGCAGCAGCGGGCATTCCCCTCGGTTTGAGAGGCCACCGTCAGCCGCCGACACTGCGAAAAAGAGGCGGTTTTTAGCCCCATGCCAAATCGCCCTAGGTCATTTTCTGCACGGGCGGTCAGGGGGTTTTTGTCCCCAAGCGTCATGGCACGCTCTAGGTCGGCATCGTCCATGCCTCTGCCGTTATCCAGCACCGTCATGCGGCTGGCCTCCCCCGCCCAGACAAAATGAATCCGCACCTCGGTCGCGCCCGCAGAAATGCTGTTATCCACAATATCCGCCAAGGCTGCTGCGGTGGAATACCCCAAACCCCGCAGGGCTTCGAGCATGGCACCGGCGTGGGGCGGGGCATTTCGGGTAGAGGGCATCAAGGTCATGGTTTAATTTTCTGCAAAGAGAGGTGTGGGTGTGAGCCCGCCAGACCGCGCGGCTGGCGTAGGAAGGTGCTGGCCGTGTCGTATGCGTCTTCTTCTGCCGTCGTCACCGCCGCCAGCGAAGCGTCAAACCATTCCACCCCAGACTGGCGGGGCGTATGGGCGGCAATCTGCTGCCATGTTGCCAAGGATTGCAAAACCAAAGCTTCGTCTTGCTCAGGCAAGCACGGCTCTTCTCGCGCCTCCCAACAAAACAAGGAAGGCAGTTCTTCTTCCAAAGGTGGGGCTTCCGCCGATTCGACAGCGGCGGGCTCAGGCCAAGGCAGCAGAAGCGGGTGCGCCTCTGCAGTCTCTTCTATCTCTTCTGCTTGCTCTGCTGCATCGGCTACCGCGATGGATGCTGGCGCGGTGCTGGGCGAGTGCACTGTGCTGTCCGCAGCTTCTTGCGCCTGTACCGCCTCCAGAGACGGGGCTGGTAGCAAAGGCGGTGCATCAGCCAACGGGGCTTCCGCCGATTCGACAGCGGCGGGCTCAGGCCAAGGCAGCAGAAGGGGGCGCACATCTTCTGTCTCTTCTGCTTGGTCTGCTGCATCGGCTACCGCGATGGATGCTGGCGCGGTGCTGGGCGAGTGCACTG
>CALMOJ010000202.1 GCA_937871815.1 uncultured Neisseriales bacterium | reverse complement strand
ATAATCTGGTGTCGCCCTTGTGACAACCCTTCGGCTTCGATAACAAGAGTGTCGAGCATGGCGGCCATATCCACCTCTTCCATGGTGTCGGGTTTGCCGCCGTTTTCTAGCCGCGATAAGGCAAGCAAATCCTCAACCAAATTCTGCATCCGCTTGGTTTGCTCCATCATCATGGGCAGAAACTGGCGGGTGGTGGCGGAATCCGGCTCGGGCATATCGGTGAGCGTTTCCAAAAAGCCCCCCACCACGGTTAGCGGCGTGCGCAGCTCGTGCGAGACATTGGCGACAAAATCACGGTGTACGGTTTGCACGCGGTCTAGCTGGGTGATGTCGCGGCTGAGTAGCAGCTTGCGGGTGGAATCGAACGGCACCAACTGTACCGACAACACTTGTTCCACCGGCTGCGATTGGCGCAGCAGCAGGGGTTGGTGATAGTTCTGCGCCAGCAAATAGTCGTGAAAGCCGGGTTGGCGCACCAAATTCGCCACCATCATCCCCACGTCCCGTCGGCGGTCTAGCCGAAAGTGGGTGACGGCCATGGGGTTGAGCCATTCGATACGGTCGTGCTCATCCAGCACCACCACGCCATCGGGCATGGCTTCACCGGCATTGATAAAGCGTTCTAGGGTGTTGACCAGCTTTTTTTGTGACAAGGCTTGCTGGCGATTTTGCCGGTAAATCAGCGCGAATACGTCTTCCCACAGCCCTTTGCCTTCTGGCGGTGCAGTGGGGGTGAGGGCGTTGAGCCAGTCCAGCAGCAAGCCCAAGTGGTAGAGGTGAAAGCCTAACCAGCCCAGTACACACAACAGCAGTACCACCGTTCCGACCAAGGGCGAAAACCAGAAGCCGATGCTGAGAGCGAACAGGCTGCAGCCCAGTAGGGCATACAGCCCCCGCAACAATAAGCTACGCATAAATCGCCTTATTTAAGCTTGGGTTGATAAACGATAACCGGTGCCTCGCACGGTTTGAATCAAGCCCGCATGGTCTGTGGGCTCTAGGGCGCTGCGGAGGCGGCGAATATGGACATCCACTGTGCGTTCTTCGACAAAAACGTGGTCACCCCACACTTGGTCGAGTAGCTGGGTACGGCTATGTACCCGCTCGGTGTGGGTCATAAAAAAGTGGAGCAAACGAAACTCGGTCGGACCGAGGTCGAGCGGCTGGCCGTTGCCGTAGACCCGATGGGTGGTGGGGTCTAGCCGTAAGCCGTTGATTTCCACGATGTCATCGGTCATTTGGGGGGCGCGGCGACGTAAGACGGCTTTGATGCGGGCTTGCAACTCTCGTGGAGAAAACGGCTTGGTGATGTAGTCATCGGCACCGGCATCCAGCCCCACCACTTTATCTTGTTCGTCGCCCCGTGCGGTCAGCATGATGATGGGGATGGTGCGGGTGTGCTCATTGGCGCGGAGTTGTTTGGCGAACTCAATCCCAGATGCACCAGGCAGCATCCAGTCCAGCAAAATCAAATCTGGCAACGCGCTTTTAACCAAGGCGGCGGCGCGTTCGGCGGAGTCAGCCCGCACAATGTGGTGCCCTGCTTGGGTGAGGTTAAAAGCAATCAGTTCTTGGATGGCAGGTTCGTCTTCAACCAACAAAATGGTGGCAGGCATAGGGGGTTTCCACGTTAAACAATGATGGCAAGCATAAGAAGCCTGTGTTACTGCGGCATGACAAGTCTGCGCTTTATTTTTTGGTACGGGCATGACGGGGAGCGATGGCTCAACATAAACCTGCCCCCACTGCCCAGACGAAAAAAAACCGCCCCAGATAAACTTGGGGACGGTGTGCCAGCTAGTGTGGACATGTGCCAGTACAAGGACGGTGCGGGCTTATTCGCGGGTGTAAATCACTTCCCAGCCGTTGTCGTCTTCGTCCTCATCGTCTTCTTCCAGCACGGAGGTTTTGCCCGCCTCGGCACTGAGCAAGGCCAAGACGGCACGCATGTCTACAGGCATCCGTGATTTCCAATGCAGGGTTTGACCGGTCACCGGATGCACCAACTCTAGCCGTGTGGCGTGCAAGGCTTGGCGGTTGAGGAGCTGCACCGCTTGGCGGGCTTCGGCACTCATGGTGTGGCGCGGATTGCCATACACGGGGTCGCCCGCCAGCGGATGACCGGCTTTTTGCATGTGAACGCGGATTTGGTGGGTGCGGCCTGTTTCCAGTCGGCATTCCAGCAAGGTGTGGTTGAGATAGCGTTCGATGATGTGCAGATGCGTCACGGACGGTTTGCCCCCAAACGACAGTACGGCCATTTTGAGCCGGTTGTGTGGGTCACGCCCGATGTTGGCATCAATGGTGCCATCGTGCCGCACCAAGCCATCAACAATGGCAATGTAATGCCGCTTGACGGTGTGCGCCTGAAGCTGGCGGACAAGGTCAGTCTGGGCAACGAGGGTTTTGGCCACCACCATCAGCCCGCTGGTGTCTTTGTCTAGCCGGTGCACAATGCCCGCGCGGGGCAGCGTCGCCAAGCTTGGGTTGTGGTGCAGCAGACCATTTAGCAGCGTGCCCGACCAATTGCCCGCTGCGGGATGCACCACCAGCCCTGCGGGTTTGTCGATGACCATAATATGGTCGTCTTCAAACACGATGGGGAAGTAGATGTCTTCGGCGGTAAAGGCCATTTCTTCGGGCTGCGGAATGGCTTCTAGCGTGACCGTTTCGCCGCCAAAGACTTTGGTTTTGGCATGGGCGGGCACGTTATTGACCGTCACTAGCCCGTCTCGCATCCACTGCTGTAAGCGTGAACGTGAATATTCGGGGAAGAGTTTGGCCAAGGTGGCATCGAACCGTATCCCTGCTAGGGCAGGGGGGATGAGGACGACACGGGGTTCGGATAAATCGTTATAATCGGCAGAACTATTTTCGGGATCGGTCATGAAGAAGATTTTAGCTGGAGTGCTGTTGACGGCGGGCTTGGGTGCCTGTTCTACCACCACAACCCCTTCCGATGAAACGCGAGGGTGGCCAGTAGAACGTCTCTACGCCGAGGCTCGCGATGAATTGAACGGAAGCAATTATACCCGTGCCGCGCAGCTATACGAAACGCTAGAAGCTCGCTACCCCTACGGTCGTTATGCCCAACAGGCGCAATTGGACTTGGCGTACACCTTTTACAAGGACAAAGAGCCGCAACAAGCCCTTGCCGCGTGCGACCGTTTTATCAAGCTGCACCCTGCCCATCCCAACCTTGATTACGCTTACTATCTCAAGGGTTTGGTCAACTTTAACGAAGACGAATCCCTGCTCTCACGCTGGACAGGGCAAGACATCTCCGAACGCGACCCCCGTGCTGCCCGTGAGGCTTTCCAGTCGTTCCGCGATTTGGTCACCCGCTTCCCCAATAGCCAATATGCAGCCGATGCCCAAATCAAAATGACGCATCTGGTCAATTCGATGGCGGCGAATGAGATGCACGTTGCCCGCTATTACATGACCCGCAAGGCGTATTTGGCAGCGGTGAATCGGGCGCAAAGTGTGGTGAAAGAATTTTCCAACACCCGCTATATGGAAGAAGCCCTTGCTGTGATGGTGTCGGGCTATACCGCGCTGAATCTCCCCCAATTGGCCGACGATAGCCGCCGTGTGCTGGCCAAGACCTACCCTGATAGTCTCTACCTAAAGCAAGACTGGCAGCCTGCTGAAATGCCTTGGTATCAATTCTGGCGTTAAGCTTTTACCGCCTCCTCACGCCGCCCTCCGATTCGTTCGCCACTGAGCGAAAAAAGGAGGGCGGTTGTTTTTTTGGGTGGTCGCCTCAATCACCCGCTTTGCTGTCTCACCTGAAAATGAGAATCTGTGCCTTACGGTATTCAGTGCAGCACACACCCGCTAGAATCAAACCTCCTCGCCACTCTCCCTACGGATAACACCATGAGCCAAACTCGCCACACTCGTCTGCTGATTCTCGGTTCTGGCCCTGCCGGCTATACCGCTGCGGTCTATGCTGCCCGCGCCAATCTCAATCCGGTCATCATTACCGGCATGGCACAGGGCGGTCAGTTGATGACCACCACCGAAGTCGATAACTGGCCCGCCGATGCCGCCGGTGTGATGGGGCCGGAGCTGATGGGGCGGTTCCAAGCGCACGCAGAACGCTTCGGCACAGAAATGATTTTTGACCATATCCACACCGCCAAGCTGACCGAAACGCCATTGCGTTTGATTGGTGATGCCGGTGAATACACCTGTGACGCGCTGATTATTGCCACCGGTGCATCTGCCCAATACCTCGGCCTGCCTTCCGAAGAAGCCTTTATGGGCAAAGGCGTGTCGGCTTGCGCCACCTGCGATGGCTTTTTCTACAAGAAAAAACCCGTGGCGGTGATTGGCGGCGGTAACGCAGCGGTAGAAGAAGCCCTGTATCTGTCTAATATTGCCAGCCATGTCACCGTGGTGCATCGCCGCGATAAGTTCCGCTGCGAAAAAATCCTGACCGACAAGCTGATGGAACGGGTGGCAGAAGGCAAAATCACCCTAGCCCTGAACCACACCCTAGACGAAGTGCTGGGCGATGCACAGGGCGTGACCGGTATGCGGATTCGCAGCACAGCGGACGACAGCACTCAAGAAGTGACCGTGGATGGCGTGTTTGTAGCGATTGGCCACAAACCCAATACCGACCTTTTTGTTGGGCAGCTGGAACTTGAAAATGGCTATGTTGTGACCCGTGGTGGGCGGCAGGGCAATGCGACGGCCACCAGTGTGCTTGGGGTGTTTGCTGCCGGTGATGTGCAAGACCACATCTACCGCCAAGCCGTGACCAGCGCGGCTTCTGGCTGCCAAGCGGCTTTGGATGTTGAACGCTTCCTAGAGCATTAAGCTGCGTGGCACAGTCGCTGAAAGACAAGCTTGCCGGACTAAAACCGGCGCTTGTCGCATTGCCCCCTCAGGTGGCACCCCCCAACCCTCCCCCGCCACCTGAGCCCAATTTTGCCGCGCTTCACGCCGATGTGCGGCCTCTTAAAATGGCGAATCGGGTGACGCATCTCCCCTCCCCGCCACCCCACTGGCCCCGCCATCGCCCCACTACCGAGACACACCCTGCCACGGTGCTGACCCCGATGGTCGGCTGGTTTGAGCCTGCCGATGCGCTGCATGATTTCGCCCGCCCCAGTATGCCGCGCCATACCCTGAAGCGATTACGTCAAGGCTATTGGCCGAGCATGGCCTCCTTGGATTTGCACGGTTTAACCCGCTTTGATGCCCAGCAACGGCTGGCGGTGTTTTTGCACCATGCTCGTGCGGTGGGGCAGTGTGTGCGGGTGATTCACGGCAAAGGCATGGGGTCGCAGTCAGGGCAGCCGGTACTGAAACACATGGTCAGAACGTGGCTGCGCCATCATCCGTATGTCTTGGCTTTTTGCGAAGCCAGCGATGCGCAGGGCGGCAGCGGGGCATTGTGGGTGTTGCTCAGTCGGGCGGGGCAGCAGGTATCAGAAGAAGAGGCGTAGGCCATTTAAGCCATCGTGCAAACGTGCAAACAAAATGGGATTTGACATCCTCCCCCAC
>CALMOJ010000201.1 GCA_937871815.1 uncultured Neisseriales bacterium | reverse complement strand
AAATTCGGAAAAAAACGCCGTTGGGACTGAATCCACACGCATTTTTTTGTGAATTTCAACGCAGAATCACCCGAGTCTCACAGACTTTGCACAGGTTCTAAGCCAGCCACCCTATATCGCCCCATTCCCCTGCGCTACACTGCCACCATGAACGCAACCCACGCCGAACTTGCCGCCCTTGTGGGCGCACCGCATGTCCTGACTCAGCCCGAGGACACCGCGCCCTACACCCTCGATTGGCGGCAACGCTACCAAGGCCACCCGCTGGCCGTGGTGCGCCCTTCTTGCACCGCAGAAGTCGTGAAGCTGGTGCAATTTTGTGCGACGCGGCACATTCCCATGGTGCCGCAGGGCGGCAATACCTCGACCTGTGGCGGCGCAACGCCGGACGGCAGCGGGCAGGCCTTGGTGATTAGCCTGTCGCGGCTACGCTGCATTCGCCAAATTGACCCCGCCAACAACACCCTGATCGCCGAAGCCGGCGTGACGCTGGCAGGCGTGCAGGCCGCCGCCTATGCTGCACATCGGTTATTTCCCTTGTCTTTAGCCTCAGAGGGGAGCTGCCAAATCGGCGGCAACTTGGCGACCAACGCGGGCGGCATGGCCGTGCTGCGCTACGGCACGATGCGGGATTTGACCCTCGGCATTGAGGCGGTCTTGCCCAATGGCGTGCTGCTCGAAGCCCTCGCCCCGCTGCGCAAAAACAACACCGGCTACGACCTTAAACAGCTGCTGATTGGTGGCGAAGGGACGCTGGGCATTATCACCGCTGCTTCGCTCAAGCTTTACCCCATCCCCACCGCCCGCGCCACGGCACTGGTGCCGGTCAGCAGCCCCAATGCCGCTGTGGCCTTGTTGCGGGCGGTGCAAGACCGTTTTGGCGACCGCCTGACCACATTCGAGCTCATTTCTGAACGCTGCTTTGCACTGGTGGCACAACATACCGCGCCGCCGCCTTTGCCCTTTTCTGCGCCGTGGGGCGTGCTGCTGGAGCTGTCCGACGGCGGCGAGGCCGCTGCGCTGAACGAGGCCTTGCTGCACTGGTTGGCTGACCACCCCGAAGCCAGCGCCGGCAGCATCGTGGCGCAAAGCCAAACCCAGCGCGACCAGTTGTGGCACTGGCGCGAAACCATTTCTGAAGCGCAAAAACGCGACGGCCCCAGCATCAAACACGATATTGCCGTGCCGATTTCACAGCTGGGGGCGTTTATGGCGCGTGCCGAAACCGTGCTACGCCACGCCTTTCCGCTGTGCGAAATTGTGGCGTTTGGGCATGTGGGCGATGGCAATTTGCACTACAACGTTTCGCACACCCGTCCCGACAATGCTGACCTGTTTGCCGATGAGCCGCTGGTGAATACTTTGGTTTACGACTTGGTGTATGCCCTCGGCGGCACGCTGTCTGCCGAGCATGGCATTGGCCAGCTTAAACGCGACTGGCTGGCGCACTACTCGCCGCCCGCCGTCCAAGCCACCCGCCGCACCCTGAAAGCCGCGCTCGACCCGCTCAACCTGATGAACCCTGGAAAACTACTATGACCGCCGCTCAAAACTGGCCGTGGCCGCGCTGGATAGCCCACCGAGGGGGCGGCTATGCCGCGCCTGAAAACACCCTTTCTGGTATTTTGCTGGCGGCGTTTTCTGGGCTGAAAATGGTCGAGTTCGATGTCAAGCTGTCGCAAGACGGCATTCCCTTTTTACTGCACGACGACACCCTAGACCGCACCACCAATGGCACGGGCAAGGCAGCAGATATGCCGTGGAAAGCTTTGTCCCAGCTGGATGCGGGCAGCGCGTTTGACCCACGCTTTGACGAGGACACCTTGCCCAGCTTGGCCGAAGTCGCCACCGTGCTGCGCGACCACGGGCTGGCCGCCAACGTCGAAATCAAGCCCTGCCTAGGCCGTGAAGCCGAAACGGGGCACATCGTGGCGACGGCGTGTGCCCAGCACTTTGCCCGTACCGCCTTGCCGCCGCTGCTGTCCTCGTTTTCTGAAGCCGCCCTGTTAGCCGCCCAAGCCGCCGCCCCCACGCTGCCACGCGGCTTGCTGCTGGCGGATTGGCCTGACGACTGGCTGGCGCGTGCCCAGCGGGTTGGGGCAACGGTGCTGAATGTGGCGCATGACCACCTCACCCCTGAGCGCATTGCCGCTATTCACGCGGCAGGGTTGGCAGTGATGGCATGGACGGTGAACGATGCCGCCACGGCTCAGGCACTGCTGGCCGCTGGGGTGGCGGGGCTGTGTACGGATGATTTGGATTTAGCGCGGGGCTAGGTGACTGGATTGGGTTTGTTGCTTGCCATTGGGGGGGGCTGGCGGCAACGCCAAACGTAAGCAACCAGCAAAACTCAAAACCCAAAGTCAAAAGCAACCACCCCCCGCCTCCGGCGTATCCCCGCCACGGGAGGGGAATAAAGGCCAAACCGGCGGTGTGCCACTGGCGGTGGGGCATCACGGCCAAACCCTGCCACGGCCTAGCTTGGTGCCGCACGGTGGTCGTGGGCTTGGCAAAGCTAGTCAGTGCTGGGCTTATTGGGTAGATTGGCGCGGCGATAGAAGGCACTGGCCGCGTACCGCTTGCCGCCTACCCGCAGCAGCACCAGCAGCACCGCCGAGGCAGGCAAGGCCAGCATAATCCCGACAAAGCCAAATAATTGGCCAAACGCCATCAGGGCAAAAATCACCACCAGCGGATGCAGGCCTATTCGCTCGCCGACTAATTTTGGCGTAACAAAAAAACTCTCCAAACTCTGCCCCACGGCAAACACCGCCAGCATCTTGGCCAGCCCGACCACACTGCCAAACTGCAACAGCGCGGCCAGCGTCGCCAACAGCAAGCCTATCCCCGCCCCGACGTAGGGAATAAACACCAGCCCACCGGCCACCACGCCAATCGCAAAGCCAGAATCCAGCCCAATCAGCCACAGCCCGCCGCCATAGACGGCAGCCATAATCACCATCACCAAGAGTTGCCCGCGCAAAAAATGCCCCAGCAACGTGTCGATTTCGGTGGCGATGCGGCGCGTCTCGGTTTGCCAGCGCAAGGGCACGCCATTCAGCAAGGGCGCGGTAAAAAACGTCCAGTCCCGCAGCAGGTAGAACAAAATCAGCGGCAGCAAAAACAGGTTGGACACATAGCCGACCAGTGCCGCGCCTTGGTCGGTAATAAACGGGACGGCCTGCGACAACAACTGACGCAGCGAGCCCAAATTGTTGGCGATGGCTTTTTTAAGCGTGGCCGCATCAAAACTGAGCGTCAGCCCAAAGCTGCCGTTTAGCCACGGCAACAAGGTGTGCTGCCCCCAGTCCACCACATTGGGCAGCTTGACCGATAAGGCCATGGCTTGATGCACCAGCATCGGCACCAGCAACAGCAGCAAACAGCCCACCAGCCCCATAAATAGCAGCATGACCAACAACGCCCCCCACGTCCGCCCCACCCCCCGTCGCGCCAAAGCATCGACCATCGGCACGGCGATATACGCCAGCCCCGCGCCAACGGCAAACGGGGTCAGCGTCGCGCCAAGGAGCGATGCGGCATACACCACGAGCAGCCCCAACAAGGTCGGGGGCAGCCAACACCAAGCGCAAGGGCGGGAGAGTTTCAACGAAAAGACCTCCATTAAGGGGTGGGCAGAAGGATGGGAGGGGGGAATTCGGTTAAAATGCGGCAAACGGGCCTTGTGACGCGTATTCATCCACAAGCCGCCTACCCTACCAGACTATTTTGACAAAGTGAGCCTACCTTGAGCCAAACCTCCCTTTCTTACCGCGATGCAGGCGTGGACATTGATGCCGGTGACCAACTGGTTGAAAACATCAAGCCTTTTGCCAAACGGACAATGCGCCCCGAAGTCTTGGGGGGCTTGGGCGGCTTTGGTGCCATGGTGGAAATCTCTAAAAAATACCGCGAACCAGTCTTGGTCTCTGGCACCGATGGCGTAGGCACCAAGCTCAAGCTGGCGTTTGCATGGGATAAGCACGACACCGTGGGCATTGACCTTGTGGCCATGAGCGTCAACGATATTCTGGTGCAAGGCGCAGAGCCGTTGTTTTTCCTCGACTATTTTGCCTGTGGCAAGCTGGACGTGCCCGCCGCCACCGAAGTCATCAAAGGCATTGCTGCGGGCTGCGAACAGGCCGGTTGCGCCCTGATTGGCGGCGAAACCGCCGAGATGCCCGGCATGTACCCCGCCGGCGAATACGACTTGGCAGGCTTTGCCGTCGGCGTGGTCGAAAAATCCGAAATCATTACCGGTCGTGACATTGCTGCAGGCGATGTGGTGCTGGGCTTGGCCTCTAACGGTGCGCATTCCAACGGCTATTCGCTGGTACGCAAGATTATCGACCGTGCCCAGCCTGACCTCGACGCGCCGTTTGATGGCGACCGCAGCCTACGCGACCTCATCATGGCTCCAACCCGCATCTACGTGAAACCGCTGCTCAAGCTGATGGCGGCCAAGCTGGTCAAAGGCATGGCGCATATCACCGGCGGAGGCATTACCGAGAACACTCCGCGCGTGCTGCCCGAAAACGTGGTGGCGCAGATTGATGCCGCCAGCTGGCCTCAAACCAAGCTGTTTGCATGGCTGCAAGCCCAAGGCGGGGTGGATGCCCAAGAAATGTACCGCACCTTTAACTGCGGCATTGGCATGGTGGTGATTGTTTCTGCCGCCAACGCCGAAGCCGCCACCGCCCTGCTGACGGCAGAGGGCGAAACCGTTTACCGCTTGGGTCTGGTTCGCGCCCGCCAAGGGGACGAACACCAAACCCAAGTAGGCTAAGCGATGAAAAACATCGTCATCCTGATTTCTGGGCGCGGCTCTAACATGCAGGCAATTGTTGAAGCCCACGAGGCAGGGCAGCTTGCCGGTGGGCAGATTGCGGCAGTGGTGTCCAATCGCCCTCAGGCGGCAGGCTTGGCATGGGCAGCAGCGCGGGGCATTGCCACGGCAGTGGTAGACCACACCACGTTTGCCGACCGCGAAACGTTCGATGCCGCCCTCGCCGACACCCTCGACCGGTTCAGCCCCGATTTGGTGGTGCTGGCGGGCTTTATGCGGATTTTGACGGCGGGTTTTACCCAGCGATTTGCAGGGCGGATGATGAATATCCACCCTTCGCTGTTGCCAGCGTTTACCGGTCTGCACACCCACGAACGGGCGATTGCGACAGGTTGCAAACTGGCAGGGGCCACCGTGCATTTTGTGACGGCAGAACTCGACCACGGCCCGATTATTGCCCAAGGCTGCGTGCCGATTCTCACCGGCGACACTGCAGACACCGTGGCGGCGCGGGTGCTGAAAATCGAGCATCAGCTTTACCCCCAAGCCGTACGCTGGTTTGTGCAAGACCGTCTGAGCATTGACGGCTTACAAGTCGCCATTGCAGGCGAAGCCGAAGAGGACGGTGGACACGCCTAGTCGCCGCCTTTTTCGCCGCACCCCACGGCTGTGGCTGGCGGGGGCGGTGTCGGTGGTGTTGCATGGGCTGTGGTTGGGCAAAGGCTGGTTGCCGTTTTCACCCCCTGCTGCACCGCTCGCTGAGACGGTCAAGCCCCTAACGGCGCGGCTGGTGGTGCTGTCTGCTGCACCGTCAGCGGCAGCGGCGGCGACACCTCCCACGGTGACCCCTCCCACGACGGGGACGGTGGCACGGCTGGGGCGGCGTGCCGCTTCGGTACCTCCCCGCCCTGTACCGCCTTCTCCCCCTTCTGCTTTGCCTTCCCCCGACAGAGAAACACCGTCCACGGCAATGCCTTTGCCCACCGCTGAGGCGACACCGCCCACGCCCTCGCCTTCGACCGTGTCGCCGACGCTGTCTGCACCGCTGGCGGCGGCTACGTTTCCCGCACAGGTCAATGTGGGTTACGAAATTCGCTACGGCAACCTTGCGGTGGGCCTGGGCGAAGCGGTCTGGCGTGAAGCGGGGGGGCGTTATACCCTGACCCTCACTTTGCGCCCGCTGATAGGCGCACAGCTCACTTACACCAGCCAAGGTGAGGTCACTGCCAAGGGGATACGCCCCCAACGGTTTGAGGCACGGCGCGGCAGTACACTGCGCGAACACGCTGATTTTGATTGGGCAGCCGGTGAACTACGCTATGGCGATGGCGAGGGTGAATTGACCGTTCGGCCTTTGCAGGCAGGGGCACAAGATATTGTCAGCTTTGCCTTTCAACTCGCCTTGCAAGCTGGGCGGCTAGAGGGTGAGACGGTGCAAATGACCACGGGCAAAAAAGTCTATGACCAGCCGATTGTGTTGGATGGCGAGGCTGATTTACCGCTCACTGACCAGACCTTACGCGGGGTGCGGGTGTCTAGCACGGTGGACACCGACCGCACCGAAGTCTGGCTGGCTCCTGATTTTTATAACTTGCCCCTGCGGATACGCCGCAGCGGCGACAAACAACTTGAACAACGCGCCGTCCGCGTCACCGTAGACGGCAAAACCTTACTCGAAAAACTGGACCCTCCCCATGGCAATTAACGCCTCGCAATTCCAATACGCCGTCGATGCCCTCCGCCGCATTTTGCCTTGTGAACACCCCGCCGATGTCGCGCTCTCTACTTTCTTCCGTGACAACCACAAGCTCGGCCAGCAAGACCGGCACTTTATCGCCGAATCGGTATTTGCCGTGCTGCGCCGTCATGCGTTTTTAAGCGCGATTACCGCCCCCAACCCCACGCCTAAACGGCTGTTGGTCGCTTCCTTGCTGCGAGTACGGGGGCTGAATGTGCGTGAACTCAGTACCGTATTGACCGAAGCCGAACAAAAATGGGCGGGGGAGCTAAAAGCCCTGAACCCTGAACTGACCCTCGCCCAGCGTGCGGAACTGCCGGAATGGGCGGTCGAGGCACTGCAAGCTGGCGGGATGGCGGATGAGGAACTGTTGGCGGTGGGGCGTGCTATGCAGCACCCTGCCCCGCTGGATGTGCGGGTCAACACCATCAAAGCGCGGCGCGACGATGTGCTGTCCGAACTGAACCACTCCGGCATCGAAGCCGACCTGACCCCGCTGTCGCCATTTGGGATTCGGTTTAAGGGCAAGCCGGCCTTGCAGCGTCATCCGCTGTTCTTGGAAGGCAAAGTCGAGGTGCAGGACGAAGGCAGTCAGCTCTTGGGTCTGCTGCTCGCCCCCCGCCGAGGCGAAATGGTGGTGGATTTTTGCGCAGGAGCGGGCGGCAAAACCTTGCTTTTGGGCGCGTTGATGGCTTCCACGGGGCGGCTCTACGCCTTGGATATTTCGGAGAAGCGGCTGGCCAAGCTCAAGCCACGACTGGCACGGTCTGGGCTGTCTAATGTCCACCCCCAGCTCATTGCCTCGGAACGCGATGCGCGGATTAAGCGGCTGGCCGGCAAAATTGACCGCGTACTGGTCGATGCGCCGTGTTCTGGTATGGGGACGCTGCGCCGCAATCCTGACCTGAAGCTGCGCCAAACGCCGGAAGGGGTGGCGAATCTGAATCTCACCCAAGCCGCGATTTTGGCCGCTGCCGCGCCTTTGCTTAAAGTGGGCGGTCGCTTGGTCTATGCCACTTGCAGCCTGCTGCCCAGCGAAAACGAAGCCATCGTCGAGGCGTTTTTGGCCGCGAATCCGCACTTTGCCTTGCTGCCCGCGAATGCCTTGCTGGCGGAACAGCGGGTGGAGGTCGATACCGGCGATTACCTGCGCCTGACCCCTGCCCTCCACAACACCGATGGCTTTTTTGCGGCGGCGTTGACGCGGGTAGCGTAACGGCTACGGTGGGGTGCGCTTTGACCTCGTGTCAACTCCGCTTTTTTTTTGCAAATTTCGCCTTGGCTGACCCGTCGTTCGCTAGACCGTGAACACGTTCTAAGTTTTTCCGCATGATCTGATAAGTGGCAGACCCATCTATACCAAAATCTATAAAAAAGCCGCCCCAAATAACAGGGCGGCTTTTGCTTTGCATCAGGGCAGCAGGGGTTGCCTGATACCGGTTTAGATGTAGTTAAACAAGGTCAGCTTTTTCACTTGTGCAAAGGTGCTTTGCGACGCTTCGAGCGCAGTTTTGGTTAGACTCAATTCGCTGGCGGCTTTGGCGACATCCAAATCTTGCAAACGGCTGAGGTTGGTTTTGTATTGCAGCGAAAAGCCTTCGCCGACGCTGACTAAGGTATCTGCCTCACGGCGACCCGAACCCATCCGTGCTTCAACAGACAACAGCCGGGTCATGGTGGCATCCACATGGGTCAAAATATTACCCATCTTGTTGGTGAAATCCGTCATGCCTTGGGGGGTGGTCACGTCTTGCTGCAAAGCCAAGCCAAACTCGTTGAGCGTATCAAAAATGCTCTTATCTTGGCTCTTGTTGATGGCGACTACACCACCAGAGGTTGGGGTGTCGCCCTTGGCATTGAGCTTAATACCATAGCTCGCCGTCAGGTCGATGTCGGCACCGGGTTTGTACTTGGGGTAACCCGTCGGGGTAGGGAAAGGAATCCCCGCCAAATCGGTGGGCGGCACTGCATTATTTTTAAGGGGATCAACTTGTTCGGTTTGTTGCTTATACAGGTCAGAGGCCAACTCACGGGTTGCCCCCGTTTTACCGGTAATCAGCGAGGTAAACCCAGCAGGGCCGGGAGCACCTGTCTCAACCACCACATCGTAGTAAAAATCGGTAGGGTCAGTCGCTGAACCTTGTGCACCCACATGGTTCCACTCTGAACCAAATACCACTTCAATTTGCTTAAAGCCAATCGGCGCAGCGGGTGGTGCAGGGTCATCCGTCTTGGTGGCAAAGAGTGCGGCATCCGTCACCGTACCTTGATCTACATCCACATTGGGGCGTGCCCCTGCCGTGGTATTGGGTGCCACAGGGGTATAACCTGCCGGAAAGCCGTTGGTCAGCTTAAACGTGCCATTGCCATCACGGATTTTGTTAAACACAAATTCACCATTTTCCGTCACCGGAATTTGGCGTGAGCCGGCAATCTGCATTTCTTGGCGCATAGAATCGCCGTTGTAGCCGACGATCGAAGACCCTGAGGCGACTGGCCGACCAAATTCGCTCTGCTCAGCAATCGGCTTAATTTGACTGCGGCTACCCGAAAACACATAGCTGCCGTTGCCATCCGTCGTATTGGCAATGCCCACCATCTGCTTATATAGCCCTTCGATTTCACTCATGGTCATTTGGCGGTCTTCATTCGACAAAGTGGTGTTGCTGACCTTGACGGCGAGTTCGCGTGCCCGCTGCAATACATCGATACCGCTTTGCAGCACCGACTCTGACGTGGCCAGCGAATTTTCAGCGGACTTGGCATTTTGATTGAACTGCAATACCCGCGCATCGGCTTGGCGCACATCCAAAATTTGGGCAGCAGCAACAGGGTCATCCGAAGGGACGGTGACGCGGCGCATGGTGGAAAGCTGCCCCTGAACTTGGTTCAGTTGGGTCTGCTTCTGCATCATATTGGCGACGTTATTGATAAAGATGGAATTTGTACTGACTCTCATCACAATGCTCCTTCGTATTCAGTTAGCGGCTGACCGCGCTCAAGATGGAATCAAACAAGCTACGCGCAATTTCGATGGTTTTGCTCGAGGCTTGGTAGGCTTGTTGGTAGCGTAGCAAGTTGGCGGCTTCTTCGTCCAAGTTTACGCCCGACTCAGATTCGCGGGTCAGGGTGGCTTCTTTAAGTGCGGCAGTCGCTGCATCGCCTGCGGCAATGCCTTCTGCTGCCTTGTTGGCCACCAAGCTCACCATCCGGCTATACGAGCCGACAAAAGTCGTGGTGGGGACGGTAATTCCCGTACCACCCGCGCTCCCACTGCCTTCCATCGTGTTGCGGGTTTGCAATGCCGTCATTTGCAGCAGGTTAAAACTATCTGATACACCAAACTCGCTCGATTTCTTGGAGCGAATTTCGAAGGTATCACCCACGATAGGCGTACCGTCAATTTTAAATTCAACCCCAGAATCGCGCTCTGGTGCGGCCGTGGTGACCACTTTAAACCCACCGGCCACATCGGTATTCACCACCACTTTATAGGTGGCTGAGAGGTCGGTATTGACAGGGGCGGCAGTAGAAGACGAGGTGACTTTCCAACCGCCGCCTGCGGTGGCTTCAATGCGGAAGTTGGCCGGCGGCGGCGTGCCAACTTGGGTATCGGGGGCAACGACCGTTGCACTATCTGTAGGAACACGAACCGCCCCTGCGGGTGGCAAAGCCGTATTCGGTGTCAGCACCAGAGAATTAACCGGACGCTCCCACACCCCCACCACGCTGGCTTTACCGGAGTTAGCAGCACCTGCCGCACTGGCCACCGCTTGGCCGGTCAGGCGGGAAGAGGTTGCGACTTCGGAGGGCTGGCTAATCACCACAGCCAGCTGGGCAATCGCCCCACGGGTGGGTTGCAGCAAGAACGAATCCCCCGCTGGCGGTGCAGCCCCCACGGTCAGCGTCGCTGTCACCCCATCAATCACCACCCCAGCAGCAAGCTGTGCGATGGTTACTGTGGTCGGCAAAATAACCCCGCTGGCATCGCTAGGTGCGACGAGCGTGCCTTCTGGCATCCGTTGAATCACAAAGTTACCGCCGCCTTGGGATACAAATTTGTAGTCGTTGTTACTGAGCTGGCTAAAGCCGGTGGTATCGCTGCCGCCAATCGGCGCACCAGTGGTTTTGAGTGCCTCAAAATCATTCAGCTTGGCACTGAGGGTGACCGCTGCCGCGCCCTTGTTGTTGGAATTGGGGACAAAGCGCAGATTCTGTGAAAACGTGCCAATTTGGAACATTTCGCGCTGGGCGGCAGGCTTACTGGCCACTGATACGCCATTCATATCCACCCCCAACAGGTACTGGGCATTCATGGCCTGTGCCAAACCAATGGCGACTTTATTAAGTGCGTTTTGGGCGACATCCAAGGCATCGCGGCGGAAGTTCAACATGCCGCCGATGCTGCCCCCATCAATCATCTTGCTCGGGATTTCGACGGTGGTTTGGCCATCTTTGTAAGACAAGGCATAACGTTGCGGGTCTTCGTAAGAAGGCCCCGCCGAAACCACCATTGCAATATCGTCCAACACCAAGCTTTGCCCGCTACCGATAAAGACGTTGTAGGTGTTGTTATCTTGCTTAACAACATTGGCTTTGACGACTTTGTTCAAATCCAACACAGCTTGGTCGCGCTTATCCAACAAGTCGTTTGGCACAACAGCATCGCCAATCGACAGGTTACGAATCTGCTGATTCAGCGTGGCGATTTTGCCTGCTTGTGCATTGATCGAATCCGCCATCAGCTTGATTTGACCATTAACCCCATCCCGAATTTCTTCGATACGCGAATCCATGGTCTGGAAGCGGTTCACCAGTGCCTGCGCCTGATTCACTACCGACTGACGGGCAGGAATACTGGCGGGCATATTGGGCTGGGTAATCACTTGTAGCGAATCAAAAAAGCTCTGCACCGCCGGGGTCAGACCGGTATCGGGGTCGGCCAAAATTTGGTCAAGCTGGTTAAGCTGCCCCACTTGGGTTTTGTAATACGCTTCCATCGTGGTGTTGCTTTGCACCACTTTTTCCAGATGGGCGTTATAGATGCGCGAAATAGAGGTGGTCATCACCCCATTGCCGGTATACGCCGTGCCAGAGTAGTTCGGCGTTTGGGCGGCTTGGCCGTTGATTTGGCGGTGATAGCCATCGGTATTGACGTTACCAATATTGTGGCTGGTAGTGGAAAACGAAGACCGCGCTGCGTTAAGACCGCTCACGCCAATATTGAACATAGAACTCATGATTAACCCCCCTGTCTACCCCGTGTTATCGGCGTAAGGCACTGCAAATTGAACATAGAACTCATGATTAACCCCCCTGTCTACCCCGTGTTATCGGCGTAAGGCACTGCAACTTGATAGGTCGCCCACGCCAAGCGTAGGGGCGACATCCCTCTTGATTATGTAAAAACGTGATTTAGTTTACTTGGCACCTGTTTACGCTCTACCGAGTGAAGGGTCAGCCTAGGTGTTGGGCTTACCACTCACCCCTGCCGCCAACTGCGATAACTTGTTGGCGTAGTGCGGGTCGGTTGCATAGCCACCCCGTGCCAAGCCGCGTGCAAAGCCCACAGCATCGCTACCTTGGTTCAACGCACCTTGGTAGCGTGGATTGTTTTTAATTAGCTTGGCGTAATCGGTAAAGGCCTCTTGGTAGCTGCCATACGAGCGGAAACGTTCCACCCGTTTTTGCGGCGCACCGTCGATATATTCCGTGGTGGTGATGTCCACGGTATTGCCCTTCCAACTCCCGCCCGCTTTGATACTAAACAGGTTGTGACTATCGCGCCCATCGCTATGGCGAATCGGCTTTTTGCCCCAGCCGCTTTCCAGTGCGGCATGTGCCACGACCAACTGCGGCTCCACGCCCAACTCTTTACCGGCTTGGGTGGCATGGGGCAACAGTGTCCGCGCAAAGTCACCCGATGCGCCTGTGGTCTTGGTGCTTGGGGTGACTGTGGCTTCGGTCGCGACGGTGACTTTGGGCTCGGTGACTTTAGCCAAGGCGGCTTCGAGCGTGGAATTGACCTTAGCCGGCAACTGGCTCCATGACTGTTGTGGGACAGGGCGGGTGCTGTTTTCCACCACACCGGCAGAGATATTTTTATTCCCAGGCGCATCCATCTTGATGCCCTGTGCTTTAGCAAGCTGCTTTTCTAGTGCAGCAGCAATCCCCATCCCGCCATTGCCCGATATTTTTTGGGTTAGCTGTTGGTCGTACAAGCCTTGGTAAGTCCCCAACGCGCCGCCGCTGTCTTCCTCTTCGCCGCCCATGGGGTTTTGGCGCATGGTTTGCAGCAGCGTATTCAGGAACATGGCTTCAAACTGCGAAGCAACTTGCTTAATCCCAACTTTGGGGTCGTGCTTAGCCGCAACTTTCACGCTTTCGATGGCGTTAAGGTCAAGCACAAAACGCTCTGACCCTTCCGAAGGCTTATTGGAAGGGGTCATTGCTAAGGCGCTGGTTGCACCGAGAGAAGCGTTGTTAATTTGCATGGCGAAACATCACCTTAAAGGACGGGAGGCACAAATTGTTCGAACAAAAGAGCAATAATTGCGCCAATTTAGATAATTTGCAGCTCGGCCTTGAGCGCACCGGCTGCTTTCATGGCTTGCAAGATAGCTAAGAGGTCTTGCGGGGTCGCGCCGACGGCATTCAGCGCCTTGACGATTTGTGACAAATTCGCCCCGCGCGGCACATTAATCATCTTGCTGCCATCTTGACTAATTTGAATATCTGCTTGATTGGTAACGGCTGTTTGCCCACCGGACAGCGCATTAGGTTGGCTAACAGCAGGGGTATTGGTCACCGTCACCGACAAATTAGAGTGCGCCACCGCGCAAGGCTCCACGGTCACGGTTTGGTTCATTACAATCGACCCCGTGCGGGCGTTAAGAATCACGGTGGGGACTAAATCTGCCGGATTGATGGCAAGATTTTCCATCTTGGCCAAAAACTGCACGCGCTGGTTATTGTCAGTGGGGGCAGCCACTTCAATCAGCCGACCATCCACCGCACGGGCGGTATTGCCGCCAAACGCGCTGTTAATTGCCTGCACAACACGGCTGGCATTGGTAAAGTTGGCTTCATTCAGCTCTAGGCTGATGGTGTTGCCATTACCGCCCAGCGCACTGGCCACTTCGCGTTCAACCGTTGCCCCGCTGGGAATCCGCCCTGCGTTCAGCTGGTTAATCTGGGTACGGCTTCCCCCTGCCTGAGCACCTGCCCCTGCCACCACCAAGTTACCCTGTGCCATAGCATAGACCTGACCATCCGCCCCTTTTAGTGGGGTCATGAGCAGCGTACCGCCGCGCAAATTCTTAGCATCCCCTACTGAGGACACGGTGACATCAATGTTTTGCCCTGGCTTGGCAAAGGCCGGCATGGCGGCAGTCACCATTACGGCAGCAATGTTTTTAGGGTCCACGCGCACCCCAGTGGGGATTTGAACCCCCATCTGATTTAGCATATTGACCATACTTTGGCTAGCGAAGGGGCTGGAGGTGGATTTATCCCCTGTGCCGTCCAAACCAACCACTAAGCCATACCCTGCCAGTTGGTTACTCCGTACGCCAGAAATCGTGGCAATTTCTTTCAGTTTTTGTGCCGAAAAAGCAGGCAAACTGGCTACTGCTAATACTAGGACAAAACACCATTTTTTCATTTATTTTCAAACCTTTATATTTCTGTTTTCGCTAAAAAAGCGTAAACAGCCTACCTGTATTAGAACGGCAAAATGGTCATAAAGAACTTACCTAGCCAGCCAGGCTGGGCAAAGGCGTGGTTGTTGCCTTGGTTTTGCAGCTCAACCCGTGCATCACCTAACTTGGTAGAGGACAGCGTATTGCCCGGACGAATATCACGCGGATTCACAATACCGGACAGCCGGATAAATTCGGTATCGCCGTTGATACTCATTTGTTTTTCGCCGCTGACCACAAGATTGCCGTTTTGCAGCTCTTCAATCACCGTTACGGTAATTGAGCCGGTAAATTGGTTAGACGAGGCTGATTTACCTGTCCCAGAGTTACTAGCCGACGAGCCCGCGCTAAGGTCGATGCCCGCCAGTTTGCCGGTTAAGCCACCAAGATACGGGAATTTGACCGAAGGGCCGGTCATGCTGTAGTTCGAATCGCGTTTTAGCCCCGTTTCTTCGCGGGTTTGGGTGGAAGATTTTTCCTCAATCACCACGGTCAGGGTATCGCCTACATTGCGCGGAATACGGTCTTCAAATAGGGGGCGGATGGAGTTGGCTTGGTAAATCGCGCCATTGGTGGCGGGCTTATAGGCCGGCATCTGGGGGCGTGCCGAGAGGGGCTGGGTCACAATGGATTTAGGAGGCGTTTGGCAGGCAGCCAGTGCCCCTACCAATAAGAGCAAAACGTAGTTAGAAGCCGACATAAGCCATTCCTTTTGGGTGCGTGCCGCACAGAAAGCCATACGCAAAAACGCCCGCCAACAAGGCGGGCTGGGAAGTGCAGACGCTCAAAACCCGTTAGAGCTGGGAGAGACGTTGGAGCATTTCATCGCTGGTCTTGATGGCACGCGAGTTAATTTCGTAAGACCGCTGGGCAATAATTAGGTTGACCAGTTCTTCGGTCGCGCTGACGTTAGAGGCTTCCAAGAACCCTTGGCGCAGGGTTCCTGTGCCATCTGTGCCTGGGGCAGTATCCGTTGGCGTACCCGAGGCCGCCGTTTCTAAGAACAGATTTTTACCGATGCTTTCCAAGCCCTGTGGGTTCACAAAGCTGGCCAGCTGGATGTTACCAATGGCTTGCTCTGCCGTTTGTCCTGGCATTTTGGCTGCAACTTGACCGTCGGAGGAAATCGTAATGCCCAGTGCGGTGGCCGGCACGGTAATCGCAGGGTCAATCGGATAGCCGTGGCTGGTCACAATCTGACCGGTATCGCTGCGTTTCAACGTACCGTCACGGGTGTAGCCAGTCGTGCCATCGGGCATCGCCACACGCAGAAAACCGCGCCCATCAATTGCTACGTCAAATGAGTTTTCGGTGGAGGTCAGATTGCCTTGGTTAAAGATGCGATCTACCGCCACGGGAGCTGCGCCCGTACCGACCTGTAGCCCTGTAGGGTGGTTGGTGGTGGCGGCAGTTTGTGAGCCGGGGTCACGCAGTACTTGGTACATCAAATCTTCAAACACGGCACGCTGACGTTTAAAGCCGGTAGTGTTGACGTTGGCCAAGTTGTTAGAAATGGTGTCCAGTTTAAACTGGCTGGCATCCATACCGGTTTTGGCGATGTGCAGAGAGCGAATCATGATTCAGCGTCCTAAGTAGCCGACTGCTTTAAATCAAAAACAGGCAGCGTAAAATAAAGAATAAAAGGGCTAATTAGCCAGCCATAGTCATGATGGCCGTTGCCGAGCGGGCGTTTTGGTCGGCGGTTTGCATCAGCTTAACGTTGAGTTCGTGCTGGCGGGCGTGGGCAATCATCTGTACCAAAGAATCGACCGGATTGACGTTGCTGCCTTCCAAGACGCCGGTGCTGACTTTTACGGTGTCATCCCGTTGGGCGGTTTGCTTATCGTTGCGGCGGAACAAGCCATCCGTGCCTTTGTAAAAATCGGTACGGTTAGCATCACCCACCAACTTGAGCTGCCCCAACACTTGGGTTTGGCGGGGATTTTCGCCAATTGGGGTGGCAGAAATCGTCCCGTCATTGGCAATTTCAACACGGGCATTGGGCGGCACAGTAATCGGCCCACCATCCGACAAAATCGGATAGCCGCCACGGGTGCGCATGGTGCCTTGTGAATCCACTACATAGCCGCCATCACGGGTGTAGGCTTCTTGGCCATCCAGCCCTTGTACCGCAAAGAACCCAGCGCCATTGACGGCAAAATCTTGATCGTTACCTGTCGCCAGCATCGGGCCTTGGGAACGGTCGTGGGCAATGGTGGAATCCACCACAAAAGCGCGGGTGGGGGTAGCAGGCGCGTCCGCCACCACGGGCAAAGCACGGAAAGCGGCAATCTCCGCCTTAAAGCCATTGGTGTTGGCGTTGGCGAGGTTGTTGGCTGTGGTGGCTTGCTGAAGCTGGACGTGTTTTGCGCCCGTCATTGCCACATAAAGCATTTTGTCCATGGTGACACCGAAATCCAAAAGTAAAAAAGCAAAGTAAAGACAAGGATACGGCAGTATTCTGTTTTTGCCGACTTTGGGCAAGTCTCCGTGCTGCACTGCACCGCAAAAACAGAAAACCGCACCCCAACAAAACGAGTGTCTTGTTGGGGTGAATAGCGCATTAACGCATGTTAATTAGAGTTTGCAGCACCGTATCCTGAACCTTAATGGTCTGGGCATTGGCTTGGTAGTAACGCTGTGCAGAAATCATATTAACCAATTCGCTGGTCAAATCGACGTTGGAATCTTCCACCGCGCCCGATTGCAAAAAGCCTACATTGGATGAGCCAGGATTGTTCGTAGTCGCAGGACCCGAAGACACGGTTTCAATCCAGCGGTTCGCCCCCACCGATTGCAGCCCTTGCGAATTTTTAAAGTTCGCCAGCACCACTTGCCCGATGTCGGTTGCCTGCCCGTTGGAATAACGCACCTTGATAATGCCGGTGTTATCGACCTGCAAGCTGGTCAGCGAAGCCGACGCATAGCCGACTTGGTTCATTTCGTTGACGGCGAAGGTATTACCGTATTGGGTCGAGCCATCGGTATTCATCGAGATTTGCAGAGGATTGGCCCCCACAATCGAGGCGTAGCTCCCAAAATCAATGGGAATGGCTGTTTGTGTCGCGCTTGCAGTCACACCTGCGGCAGGCTTAACCAAGGTGCCCGCAGAGGTAAACACCATCACTGCCGCGGTATAGGCAGGCGCAGCCCCTACCGTAGTTACGGCACCACCCAAGGAGTTTGTTGGTGTCAACATTTGAGGGTTTAGTGTAGCGGCGGCTGTGGTTTCTGGCATATTGGGGTTATTGACCCGTGCAAATACATTCCACGTATTGATGGCCGGAGACTGTTGCTTAACGTAATAAGTCGTCATCGTCAGCGGGTTACCCAGCGAATCGTACAAAGTAGTCGAAGTTGAATGGTTGTACGTTGTGGGGTCAAGCGGGTTAAAGGTCGTCGTCGGTGCAGTCTGGCGCGAGTCAAAGTTCGTTGCAATTTTGATGGGATCAACCGTCGCAGGCGTAGAGCCCACCCCACCATCCGATGGCTTAGGTTGCAGCACCGAGTTTGGCACCATCAGTGCCTTGAGCTCGCCTTCTTTCATCCGGGTAGGAGAGCTCCCAGGAACCACCTGCCAGCCCATTAGCTTGTCGCCACCATTATTGATGTAGCCATTCTTATCCACCCCGAACTGCCCGTTACGGGTGTAGGACATGCCTTTGGATGTTTCAACAGTAAAGAAACCATTGCCAGAAATGGCAATATCCAACTGGTTACTGGTAACGGTCACGTTACCTTGGTTAAGCTGTTGCGCTACCGAGTTGGTCGCCGAGCCGATACCGGTTTGTGTGCCGGATACGCCGTAGTAACTGGCGGCAAACATATCGCCGAACTCAGCACGCGATTGCTTAAAACCGACCGTGCTGGAGTTAGCCACGTTGTTACCAATGGCATCAAGCTGCTTAGAGGCGGAACCAATGCCGCTTAGTCCTTGTTGGAAACCCATGATGGACTCCTTCTAAAATAAGTAAATGTATTTAACCTGCCGTGCGGTTTGGGCTATGTGCTGCAAAACCACAACCTAGCTGTATTTAAATCAGTTGACGGATGCCGTCAATCTTGGTCGTTTTATCGTTCGACAGATGCAGAACGGGGGTGGTTCCTTCCCAGCCCATGGCGACAACATTGGCAAACGCCAATGGGGTAGCCGTCACTTCGTTGGTGCCTTGTGTGGCCTTGACCGCAAAGGTGTAATCACCATCGGGTTGTGCCACACCCGTGTCATTCTTGCCATCCCATTGGAAGTTCACCGTACCTGCTTTTTGGCCGGTCAAATGCTGGGTATTCACCAGATTGCCCACCTTGTCGAAGATGGAAAGTTCAACATTTTGTGCATCGGCAGCCAATTGCACGCCGGCAGTCGCATTGCCATTTTTGAGCGGGAGGTTGTTGCCCTCAGCCAGTGCAACGCGCCCAATCAGCGCAGAAGCCGCCACTGTTTGGCTGGTGGAATACATGCTTTGTAGCGATGTCATGGTTTGGTTAAGCTTTTCAATCCCTTGCACCGTGCTGATTTGCGCCATTTGGCTGGTCATTGCGGCGTTATCCATCGGGTTCATTGGGTCTTGGGTTTGCAGCTGGGTGACCAGTAGCTTCATAAACCGATCTTGCGCCGCATCAATACTATCGGCTTTTTTGGTGCTTTTGGCGGTGTTGAGGAAGTCGTAGCCGTTGACATCTTTTGTTGCGTTACTGTTAATCATGGCGGGCTCGCTTTCAATTCAAAATAGGGTTATTGCTGACCAATCGACAGGGTTTTTTGCAGCAGGGTCTTGGCCGTGTTCATCATTTCGACGTTGGTTTGATAAGACCGCGCCGAGGAAATCATGTCGGTCATTTCTTCAACAGGATTAATGTTAGGCATGGCCACATAGCCCTTGGCATCGGCCATCGGGTGTTTGGGGTCGTAAATCATGCGGGCGGGGGATTTGTCCTCCACCACGGCAGTGACTCTGACCGTGGCGACCTGCGGGGTTTCGCGGTTGATGGGGATGGCGGTAAACACCACTTTTTTGCCCTTGTAGGGCTCCCCATTGGACGACACGGCACTGTCTACGTTGGCGATGTTGCTGGACACCACGTTAAGCCGCATCGACTGGGCGGTCATGCCCGCGCCGGCAATATCAAAAACTTTGGAAAGTGACATCGCACCTTACCCCTTAATTGCGTCTGCAAGGCCGGAAATACGGCGATTCAGAAAAGTGAGTGTGGATTGGTATTTGAGCGCGTTATCTGCAAAGGCAGAACGCTCCAAATCCATATCGACCGTGTTGCCATCAATAGACGGCTGAACTTCGGAGCGATATTGCAGCTTAAAATCTTTACCATCGGTGCCATCTACCCCATCAAGGTGGGCGGCGTGGGTTTTATTCACCCCTAAAGACGACCCTGCTTCTCCGCCTGTGGCGCGGGTCAGTGCGTCTTTAAAGTTAAAGTCCACCGATTTGTAATAAGGCGTATCCGAGTTCGCAATGTTGCTGGACAGGACTTCGGTGCGGTAAGCCCGCAAGCCCAGTGTCTTTTGCTGAAAATCGAAGTGTTTTGCAATTTTGTCGATCATGTCTCTCAACTCCCTGACTATCAACCGATTAGCAAGCCGTGTGCCAAGCCAAAAATCGACTCGGAGTGCCAATTAACACGCTGTTTTATAAAGAATTTTAGCAAGCCCGCCAATTCTCACCCAAAAAACACGCGGTCACGGCTAGTTTCTCCGGCAAGTTTTGCCGCTATTGGCAAAACTTGCAACCCATAATCCATGCCGGACGCGGCAATTTTGCCAGCCATTCTAAAGGGCTTTGGCGGTAGAATCCGCCGCATATTTCGCTGGCTATTGAAGGAGTGTGTTGTGAGCATCAAATCAGACAAATGGATACGCCGCATGGCAGAGACAACCGACATGATTTCGCCGTTTGAACCGGGGCAAGTGCGCGAAGTAGACGGGCGTAAAATCGTGTCTTATGGCACGTCCAGCTATGGCTACGACATCCGATGCGCCAATGAATTCAAAATTTTTACCAATATCAACAGCACCATCGTTGACCCCAAGAACTTTGACCACAACAACTTTGTCGATTTTGTCGGCGATGTTTGCATCATCCCGCCCAACTCATTTGCCTTGGCACGCACCGTAGAATATTTCCGCATTCCGCGCAGCGTGCTCACCGTCTGTTTGGGCAAATCGACCTACGCCCGTTGCGGCATTATCGTCAACGTCACCCCGTTTGAACCTGAATGGGAAGGCTACGTCACGCTAGAGTTCTCCAACACCACCCCCTTGCCCGCCAAAATTTACGCCAACGAGGGCGTGGCACAGGTGCTGTTTTTTGAATCGGACGAGGTCTGCGAGACCTCCTACAAAGACCGAGGCGGCAAGTATCAAGGGCAGGTGGGGGTTACCTTGCCTCGCGCCTGAGAAGCTGTTGACGCGCTAGCGAGTGGAAGGGTCAGCCAAGGCAAAATACGCCGAATAAAGCGGCGTTGAGGCTGAATCCATACGTATTTTGTGGCGCATTTCAACCAATCCTCACAGAGGCGTAAACAGGTTGTTAAAGAAGCAGCATCCTGCAGAGCCCCCTTCCGCCCTTTCCTCTTCGTGTGATGCCCATGACCGATACTGATACCCCACTACATGCCTTTCTGGCCCAACACCCCACCCTAGAGCAAGTGTTGGTACAGGCCTTGTCTTGCCATCAAGCAGGCAATCTCTACGATGCTGAATACCTGTATCGCGTCATTTTGCACAATGACCCAACCCATCCTGATGCCAACCACAATCTGGGCAGATTGGCCTTGGGCTTAGGCTCACCCGAAGGGGCTTTGCCCTATCTCAAGCAAGCCCGCGATGTCAATCCTAGCTACGCCCAGTTTTGGGTGAGCTATCTGGACGCGCTGATTGAGGCGGGGCAGCTCGGCGTAGCAGAAGCGGCGCTACTACAAGGCCGTTTGCAGGGGCTGACCCCCGAACAAGCTCGTCCCCTGCGCGAAAAATGGGCACGGGCTTACTTTGCCGCGCATCCGCTTCCGCCCACCCTGCCTGTTCCCAAAGGCGCAGCCAGCCCCTCGCCCAAAGACAGCCAAGCTCTCGGTGTCTTGTTTACCCAAGGCCGCTACGCAGATATGGAAGCCAAAGCCCGCGCACTAACCCGCCGCTACCCCGCGCATGGTCAAAGCTGGAAAGCCCTTGGCATGGCTCACGAGGGGCAAGACCAGCTCGAATGCATGTTGCCCGCCTACCAAAAAGCCGCTGACCTGCTGCCCCACGATGCCGAAGCCCACAACAACCTCGGCAATACCTTCCGCGCCCAAAGCCGCTTCGCCGAAGCCGAAATCTGCTTGCGTCGCGCTACCGTGCTTGCCCCCCAACGTCCGCTGTTCCACTACAACCTTGGGCTGGCCTGTTTGGCGCAAGGAAAATGGCTGCTGGCTGAGCACGCCTTTACCAATGCCATTACCAGCCAGCCCGACTATGTGGCCGCTTATTCCAGGCTTGCCGCCACACAGCAAGAGCAAGGGTTACTGCACGAAGCTGAACAGACCTATCTCCAAGCCCTCACCCTCGCCCCCGACGACCCTGCCGCCAACAGCAATTTAGGCTCGGTGCTGCTGTTGCAATCCCGCCCCGCCGAGGCTGAAATCTACTACCGCAAAACACTGGAACAGTACCCCGACCGGTTCGAGCTGCTCAGCAATCTTGGTGACGCGCTACAAGCCCAAGGTAAATCAGCCGAAGCCGAAGCCGCCTACCGGCAGGCCTTGGCGGTCAATCCCCTCTGCTACGAAGCACGCTCCAACCTCAGCGTACTGGTGCTGGTGCAAGGGCGGCTGCCAGAAGCCGAGGTGCTGTGCCACGACATTCTCCGCACCCACCCCGAGAGCGATGCCGCCGCCTCTAACCTGCTGTTTTGCCACGCCCATAATGCCGCAACACCGGCGGCCACCCTCTTTGCCGAGCACCGCCGCTTTGGTGAACGCTTCGAACCCGCCCTACAAGCCAGCCGCCCACCCCATACCAACCTGCGCGACCCCCATCGTCCCTTGCGGATTGGCTTGGTGTCGGGGGACTTGCGCTACCACGCGCTGGCCTTCTTTATTCAGCCCATCTTGGCCGAGCTGGCCAAAGACCCGCAGTGGATTTTGCACGTTTACAGTACCTACCTGATGGAAGACCACTACACCGCACAGCTGCGCCAAGGTGTTGCCCATTGGCACGCCGTCGCGCCGCTGTCGCCCCAAGCCCTTGCCGCACAAATCCAGCAAGATGAAATCGACATCCTGATTGATTTGTCAGGGCACACCGCCTACAACCGGCTGCTGACCTTTGCCCGCAAACCGGCACCGATTCAAATCAGTTGGATGGGCTACCCAGGCACGACGGGGTTGCAGGCCATGGACTATTACTTTGCCGACCGGCATTTTTTGCCGCCCCGTTTTGCCGACCAATTTGTCGAGAAAATTGTCCGCCTGCCCGCCAGTGCGCCGTTTGTCTCATCCGCCAGCGTCCCGCCCAGCACACCCTTGCCGGCGCTCAGCACCGGTCACCTAACCTTTGGCAGCTTTAACCGCATCAGCAAATACAGCCCTGAAGTGATTGCCCTGTGGGCGCAAATCCTCCACGCCCTCCCCACCAGCACCATGATTTTGGGTGGCTTGGCGGAGAACAAGCAGGCGCAGCTGGCCGACTGGTTTGCCGCAGAGGGCATAGACCGCAGCCGCCTCACCTTCTACGCCCGCCTCGAGATGCCGGACTACCTCGCGCTGCACCAGCAGGTCGATATCTGCCTCGACACCTTCCCCTATACCGGCGGCACCACCACCTGCCATGCCCTGACCATGGGCGTGCCCACCCTGAGCATTGCCGGCGACACCCCCGCCAGCCATCAGGGCATTGCTATCTTGTCGCAAGTGGGTTTGGCGGCTGAATTTATTGCCCATAGCAAGGCTGAATTTGTGGCGATGGGGGTGGCGTGGGGCGGTAAATTGGCCGAGCTGGCGGCACTCCGCGCCACCTTGCCTGACCGCCTGGAGGCCTCGCCCATCCGCCACCCCGAAGTGATTGCTGCGGGGGCAGGGCGGGCTTTTCGGCAGATGTGGACGCGGTGGTGTGCGGGTCTCCCCCCGCAGTCGTTCGAGGTTTAAGAGCTGGTTTACGACCTGCGAGACGCGGGTGAGCCTGCGTTGAAATGCACAAAGACGTGATGCTCCGTCGCGGGTGGCGGCTGGGGTTGGGCTGTTATTCCCCTCCCGTAGAAGAGTGCCCCGTAGGGGTGGGGTGGTTGGCTTTGGCTTTGGGGCTGGGTTTTAGCTCTGGCGGCCTCTCCAGCCACCACCCCGTCCGGCTTTGCCGTCCACCCCTCCACCGGAGGGGAATAGACAGCCAAAACCACCGCGCAACACCCCTCGCCCCACCCACAGGCTTGCCGTAGTCCATGCAAACCGGCGAAACCAGATATAATCCCCACGCCCAATCCGCAAACCGTCCCGCAAGCTTGCCATCCTATCGGACAAGGCCAGTTGATGTGGGACGATGTTTTTGCCAATAGCAAAAAAAACCTTAAAAATCATCGCCCTTTAACCGTCGCGCTGATTTTGCTCTCCTGACGATTTTCGCTTGTTATCTTCGCTAAAAATAGGAAAACACCCATGAATTTGACTCTGCCCCAAGGCGTTGCCGTTACCGGCCCTCTGCATCCCCGTTTTGATGAAGTGCTGACCCACGACGCACTGGCACTGGTTGCCAAGCTGCACCGCGCTTTTGAAGCCCGCCGCCAAGAACTGCTGCAAGCCCGCGTCACCCGCCAAGCCCGTATCGACGCAGGCGAAATGCCCGACTTCTTGCCCGAAACCAAGCACATCCGCGGAGGGGACTGGAAAGTCGCGCCGCTGCCTAAGGCGCTGGAATGCCGCCGCACCGAAATCACCGGCCCAGTCGAAGCCAAGATGATTATCAACGCCTTTAACTCCGGCGCAGATAGCTACATGACCGACTTCGAAGACTCCAACAGCCCTAACTGGTTTAACCAAGTCCAAGGTCAAATCAACCTGTTTGACGCGATTCGCCGCCAACTGTCGTTCAAAAACGAAGCGGGTAAGGAATACAAGCTCAACGACAAAGTGGCCACCCTGCAAATCCGCCCACGCGGCTGGCACTTGGACGAAAAGCACGTCACCGTCGATGGTCAACGGGTGTCTGGCGGTATCTTTGACTTCGGCTTGGTCTTCTTCCACAACGCCAAAGAGCAAATCGCCCGTGGCGCGGGGCCGTTCTACTACCTGCCTAAGATGGAAAGCCATCTGGAAGCCCGCCTGTGGAACGACATCTTTGTGATGGCACAAGACCACATCGGCTTGCCCCAAGGCACGATTAAAGCCACCGTACTGGTCGAAACCGTCTTGGCCACCTTCGAGATGGAAGAAATCCTGTTTGAACTGCGTAACCACTCCGCAGGGCTGAACGCTGGCCGTTGGGATTACATCTTCTCCTGCATCAAAAAGTTCAAAAAGAACAAAGACTTCTGCTTGGCACAACGCAGCAGCATCACCATGGAAGTGCCGTTTATGCGTTCTTACGCACTGGCACTGGTCAAGGCCTGCCACAAGCGGGGCGCACCGGCCATGGGCGGCATGTCGGCCCTGATTCCGATCAAAAACGACCCTGTCGCCAACGAAAAAGCCTTGGCGGGTATTCGCCATGACAAGACCCGCGATGCCAACGATGGCTTTGATGGCGGCTGGGTGGCGCACCCTGGCTTGGTGTCGATTGCCATGGAAGAGTTCGTCAAGGTGCTGGGCGACCGCCCTAACCAGTGGGACAAGCAACGTGACGAGAACTTCACGGCAGCTAACTTCCTCGACTTCCAACCCGAAACCCCGATTACCGAAGCCGGTCTGCGTAACAACATCAATGTCGGCATTCACTACTTGGGTTCTTGGCTGGCGGGCAATGGCTGCGTGCCGATTCACAATCTGATGGAAGATGCCGCCACGGCAGAAATCAGCCGCTCGCAAGTGTGGCAGTGGGTGGTGTCGCCTAAGGGTGTGCTGGATGATGGCCGCAAAGTTACCGTAGACATGGTGCGGGGCATGATTGCCGAAGAGCTGGCCAAGGTGAACGCCACCGTCACCGCCCAAGGCGAAAACACCGCGACTTACGACCAAGCTGCGGTTATCTTCGACAAGATGAGCCTGACCGAAGAGTACCCCGAGTTCTTGACGCTGCCGCTGTACGAAGCCATGGCCTAAAGCCCGTGGGCAGGCGGTCAACGCCTCCTGTCCCCCACGCGGCCTGACCCAAAAAACGCCCTCCCTGATGAGTATTCAGGGAGGGCGTTTCGTTTAGAACGGGTTCAAAGTCGGTGAGGCTCGGATGAGCCTGCATTTGCTAGCATTCCCCTCCCGTAGAGGGATGCCGAACAAGGGTGGGGGGTTGGTTGGTTTTGGCTCTGGGCTTTGGCTCTGCTGGTCTCGCCAGCTACCACCCCGTCCGGCTTTGCCGTCGCCCCCCCAGCAGTAGAGGGGAATAAAGCCAAGACCGCAGCGATTGCGCTTTTTTGCACATTTCGCCTTGGCTGACCCGTCGTTCGCTAGATCGTAAACAGGCTCTCATAGCCCCTAGCCCGCCTGACCATCCGCACGCGGCTTAAAGTAAATCGGCACAAACTGCATCGCCCACGCCGCAAAAATACCGACCCACGCCACAGCCAGCAGCGGCATCAGCCACGCTTGCCACGACAGCGGCAGATAAGCCCCCAGTACACGACACAGCGCCACCCCATGCAGCCCCAGATACAACTGCCAGATGCGTGGGGTTACCGCCAAAGGGCGACCAGAATGCCCCAGCGAAACACGGGTCACAAAGCCCAAAGCCATGGTGGTAAAAAACCCAATCGACAGCGCGTGTAACGGCGCACGGTTGGCGGCATCCAGTGGCATCCCCAAGGCCAGCAAACCGGCATTCAGGCTATACAAAGCAAATGCCACCGCCGCCCACGCAAAAGCCAGGTGCAGCATCGCCAGCAGCTTGACCTTTTGGCTGGCACGCAGCCCCCAGCGCACACTGACAAACCCTAGCAAAGCCGCAAAGGGCAGATCGACCCACACCGTCGGCACGCCCAGCAAAGCCAGCCCTCCATGCCCCAGACTGCCCGCCCAAAATGCCGCCAGCAGCCAATCAGGTCGCCATACGCTGTAAATCGGCAAAGCCGCACCCGAAAAAAACGGCAGCATCCGATGGCTAATGGTTAAAAACACCGGCAGCAAAAATCCCCACAAGGCCAGCTCGCGCATCCGCCACCACCAATCGACCTCACCCGTCCACACCCACATCACCGCCGCGCCGTGCGCCAAGGTGCCCAGTGCAAAAGCCAGCAACACCGCCCACGCATGGCGACGGTCAGCTTGCTTGCTGGCGGCAATCCGTCCCGACCACACCACCATCAGCACACCGGTGCCAAGTGCCAACAGCGTCACCCCCAGCGGCCATAGCAACGGGACTTGCCCCGCGCCGACCATGCTCAGCAGCACACCCGACACCATCAGCCCGCCCATACTCAGCCAAGCTGAGCGGGGAGGCGCGGCCACAGCGAGCCATTTAGGCCCTGCCGTAAAAATAAAGCCCGCCATAAAAAAGGGCAGCACGCCCAGCAACATCCAGTAGCCATGAATCAACCATCCCATCCCACCGGCTGACCCCGTCCCCATGAGCGAAAAAAGCCACCACCCCATCAACAAGAGGGCACTGCTGACCCCCGCAAAAAACAACGCACGATGCGGCGCAGAAAACACCACAGGCATAAGAACTCCTTGGCAAGCTGTGAGAGAATCAAGAAAGAAACAACAAAGGAGGGTGAGAATGCAGGCTGCAGCAAGATAGGACAAGCAGAGCCGCGTTTCCACACGAGAGGGCGGCAAAGACTAAACGTAGAACTCAGCACGGGACATAGCCCATTTGGCGGATTGTGCCGCGCAGCAATTCACGCTGCAATTGACGACTATCAAGCAGACTTAAGGAATCGCACATGGCGATGCTCGACATAAAAGGGTGCTTACAGCACCAGCCCCTGTTTTCTGCACTCAGCGATGCCCAGCTTGCGGCATTGGTTGCCGCCACCCACGAGGTACGCGCCGACAAGGGCAAGCTGTTGTTTCAGCGCGGCACACCGTGCGAAGGCATGTATCTGGTGGTCTTTGGCGTGGTCAAGCTGGCGGTGTCCGGCGTGCAGGGGGTCGAGAAAATCGTCGAACTGGTGCGGGCAGGCGAAAGCTTTGGCGAAGCGGTGATGTTCCTTAACCGCCCCTTCCCCATCATGGCGCAAACGCTGGAAGACTCGTTGCCACTCTACGTCGAAGCCGCCGCCATCGACAACCTACTTGCACAAGACCCTAAATTTGCCCGCCGCTTGCTGGCAGGGCTGAGCGTGCGGCTGCACGCCTTGGTGCGTGATGTGGAAAGCTATTCGACGCAAAATGCCGCCCAACGGGTGATTGGCTATTTGCTGCAATCGGTGAGTACCGAGCACGGCGAAAGCGAGGGTGACATCGCCACCCATGCCACGACCGTCAGCTTGCCGGTAAACAAAAACCTGATTGCCTCACGGCTTAATCTCACCCCAGAAACCCTGTCGCGGGTGCTGCATCATTTTGTGGCGGATGGCCTGATTGAGGTCAATGGGCGGGAGATTGTGATTCACGACACCCGCCGTCTGGCTGCGCATTTGCAACCGGAGTAAACCCAACCCGCCCGTGGTGCTCACCCCGCCTCGCTGTACCGGCACAGGGCACACCATCGGGCAGCTTCTCCCCGCAGCATCCTAGCCCCCTAGCCCCCCGCACCGAAAAAACCAAACCGACCGTGCCATCACGCGGCAGCCTGACGGCTTGCACCCAATGCCCACAGCGCGATGCGTTACAATCGCGCTTTCTGCCGTCGCGCACTCTCATTTAGCAAAGTTCACACAATGTCTATCCAATGGTTTCCTGGTCACATGTTCAAGGCAAAAAAGGCGCTCGAAGAGCGTCTTGCCGATATTGATGTGGTCATCGAAATGGTCGATGCCCGTCTGCCCATGTCCTCGTCCAACCCCATGTTTGCCTCGATGATCGGCCTGCGCCAACGCCCATCGCTGAAAATTCTAAACAAACAAGATTTGGCCGACCCCATCCAAACCGCCGCGTGGCTAGACTGGTTTTCGCAACAAAAAAACACCCGTGCCATTGCCCTAGACAGTGGTGATGGTGCGCCCAAGCAAAAAATCTTGGCGGCCTGCCGTGCGCTCGCACCCCACCGTGACGGAGGTGCCAAACCCTTGCGGCTGGTAATTTGTGGCATTCCTAACGTGGGCAAATCCACGCTGATTAACGCCCTGATGGGGCGCAAAATTGCCAAAACCGGCAACGAGCCCGCCATCACCAAAACCCAGCAGCGCATTCAGTTGGCCGAAGATGTGGTGCTCTACGACACCCCAGGGATGCTGTGGCCAAAAATTGAGCACGAAACCTGTGGCGATTACCTCGCCGCCAGTGGCGCGGTGGGGCGCAATGCGCTGGACGAAGAAACCATCGCGCTTGCGCTGATTGCCACCCTCAAACGCCGCTACCCCAACGCGCTAACCAGCCGCTACGGCTTGCCCGACGGCGTAGAAGCGACACCGGACGATGCGGTGCTAGAAGCCATTGGCCGGCGGCGGGGCGCAGTACGCAGCGGGGGTGTGGTGGACTATCAGAAGGCCGCTGAAATTTTGTTTACCGACTTCCGTGCGGCGATTATTGCCCGTGTCACGCTAGAAACCCCCGAGGAATGGGGCGTGATTGCAGCGGAAATCGCCCGCCGCCAAGCGATTGAACGCGCCGAAGAAGCCGAACGCCGCGCCCTACGCAAGGGCAGCAAGGGACGGGGCAAAGGCAAGAACGATGCCTCGCCAGCGCAGTTGGGACGGGATGATGACGAGGATGATTTGAACTAATCCCGCACCCAGCTTTCCCGACCCCAAAAAAGGGACGTGCCTCATCGCGCGTCCCTTTTTTGCGTCCCCCTTTTTTGCGTC
>CALMOJ010000200.1 GCA_937871815.1 uncultured Neisseriales bacterium | reverse complement strand
GGTGCAGCTTGGGTTGCCGGTGCCGGTTGCGGCACAGCAGTCGCCGCCACCGGCAACCGCCCCGCCAAAACCTCTACCGCCTCCCCTGCCAGCCCCAAGCCCCGCCCTTGCGCCAAAACGGCGTGGGCGGATTCAAACTGTGCGCTCTGAATCAGCGCGTCCAGATAGCTCAACCAAAACTGGGCTTGGCTGGGCGCGGCTTCGAGGGCGGTTTTAAACAGGGGCAGGGCAGCGGCGACGTGTCCCACTTGCACCGCCAACACGCCTAGATTGTGGTTGGCATCGGGGTGGTTCGGCTGGGCAGCCAAAATAGCGCGGTAGGCGGCTTCAGCTTGGGGCAGTTGTCCCGCTTGGTGGGCAGTGATGGCCTGTTGCAGCGCGGCTTCGACGGTCATGGTCGTGCTGCCCTGCGTGGCTGGGGATTGGGGTGTCATGGCGTAGCCGTTTGCGCTAAAACGGGGATTGTCTTATGCGGGGGGAAGGCAAGTCAAAGGCGGCCGCCAGCCGTGGCGCGGGAGGCATCACCGCCGCTGCGTCAAGACCGCTCCGCCGCCTACACCCCCTCCCCCCAACGCGGCACCAACGTATGCGGAATCTGAAGCTGGTCCAAAATCCGTGCCACGACAAAATCCACCATATCCGCCACGGTTTGCGGGTGGGTATAAAACCCCGGCGAGGGCGGCAAAATCACCACGCCCAGCTCGGCCAGCGTCAGCATGTTTTTCAGGTGGATAGCCGACAGCGGCGTTTCACGCGGGACGATAATCAGCTTGCGCTGCTCCTTCAGCATCACATCGGCGGCACGCTCAATCAGGTTGTCGCTGGTACCGTGAGCAATGGCGGCCAGCGTGCCCATCGAGCACGGGCAAATCACCATCGCGTCGGCGGGGTTAGAGCCAGAGGCCGGCGGGGCAAACCACGCTTCCCGCCCAAACACCGAAAGCCGGTCGCCGCAAGCAAACTCATCGCGCCAACGGGCTTGGAGGTCGGCGGCACGGGTCGGCAGCTGAAGCTGCATTTCCTGCTGGGCGACGACCTGCGCCGCCTGCGAATAGAGCAGCCACACCCGACACTCTGCCGCCAACAAACATTCCAGCAAACGCAGGCCATACGGCAAACCAGACGCACCGGTAAAGGCGAGGGTGATGGTTTTGTTTAACATGAGGGAGGGCGTTCCAAAAAATGCACGCGCAGCAAATGTGTTGCCACCAAGCCATTGACCAGCCCAGTCAGCCACGCCACCGCTGCAAACGGTGGAATAAGGTAAAAAATACCGTCAGTTGGAATCAACCAAAAACGAACCAAGGCAAATTGCCCCGCAAGGTGGGCAAAGGCTGCCAGCAGGCTCAGGCTCACGCCCCCAAAATAAGCCTTGGGCAATACTTTCCATGCCAAGGTCAACGCCGCCAAGCTGCTGATGCCCCCCGCCAGTGACAGAAAAAACCCCGGCGTAAACAGACTCCCCAGTACCAAGCCCGTGGCTACCAGTCGTAGCAAGCTCACACTCACCGCCGCACCCATGCCAAAGCGCATCAATACCACCAAGGTCACAATATTGGCCAAGCCAGGCTTCAGTCCGGGGAGGGGCGTAGGCAAGCTGGCATCGACCAAGGACAAGGCCACAGCCAAGGCAGCCCAGCGGGCAATGGCATGGTCGGTCGGGGTAGCAGTGAGCACCACGGAGGAGGCTGGTGTAGACATCCGCTTAATAGCCTACGGTATCAAAAGCAGGGTGAGGGGAAGGGATGCTGATGCTGGTTTGATTGGGCAGACACAGGGCAGTTTCGCCTGGGTGGGTCAGCCAGCCTTGGCGGACGCAGTATTGCTTGGGGCTGGGGTCACGGGCGATGCGAGCGCGGCCTTGACGGACTTCGACCAGCGTTTCGCCCAGCGCACCGCGTACTGCCAGCAAGCGGTTGTGGCGCAAAGGCAGCTCGGCAACCACTTTGCCTCCCGCCCGCACCACCACCACGTCAGCCACTTGCTTGGACCAGAATTGGCTAAACAAGCCGCCGACCAGCAAGGCACTCACCCCCAGCATCCCCCAGTCACCTGAGCGCAACAACCGATGCCATGCAATGGTGGTGAATTTAGCGTGTGCTTGCATGAAGAGCCTGTTCAAAGTCTGCGAGATTCGGGTGATCCTGCGTTGAAATTCACAAAAAAAATGCGTGTTGATTCAAGTTCAACGGCGTTTTTTTCTGAATTTCGCCTTGGCAACCCCTGCGCCATTGGGACTTTGAACAGGCTCTAAGCACGGAAAAGCTGGCGGTGGCGCACCAAGACCTGCTCGTCCCCCCCTTCGAGGGCGGCGGCAAGTCGGTCGGCCAAATACACCGAGCGGTGTTGCCCCCCTGTGCAGCCTATGGCAATGGTGAGATAGCTGCGGTTGTCGCGGGTGAACTCGGGTAACCAACGCGCCACCATGCCGTGAATATCCGCAAACATCGCATTCACCGCAGGGTCAGCCGCCAAAAAACCGGCAACAGACGCATCTTGCCCGCTCATTTCCCGCAGGGCGGGTTCGTAGTAGGGATTGGGCAAGCAGCGCACGTCAAACACAAAATCAGCATCAAGGGGGATGCCGTATTTAAATCCAAACGACTGCACCACCACGGTTAGCCGCGAGCTGTCTTTGTCTGCCAGTTGCTTCATCCAGCTGCGGAGCTGGTTGGCCGACAGGTCGCTGGTGTCGACGCACTGGCTGATTTGGTGTATCGGCACCAGCATGGCACGTTCGCGCTGGATGCACTCGGGGATGGTCAACCCTTCTTCGGACAAGGGATGGCGGCGGCGGGTTTCGGAGAATCGCTTAATCAGGGTGTCGGTTTTGGCATCGAGAAAAATCAGGCGCAGGTCTAGCCCCTTTTCGCGGAGCTGCACCACCACTTGGGGCAGGGCAGGTAGCATGGGGGCACTGCGGGTATCGACGCTGATGGCGATACGAGCATAGCCATAGGCGGTGATGGTTTCGACCACATTGGGTAGCAGCGGCGAAGGCAGGTTGTCCACGCAGTAAAACCCTGAGTCTTCTAAGATTTTGAGTGCGATGGACTTGCCCGAGCCCGATAAACCGCTAATGAGGATGAGTTGCATGGCTGTGCTCTTGAGTGGTTTCTGGCGGAAGGGGGGTGAGCCCCAGCTCGGCCCCCACGACTCCTGACCACGGGATGTCTTCTGCGGGCGGGTCTTGCTCCTGCTCTTGTTCACGCAAAAAGCGGGTTTGCCGTTCGATAAAATCGCGGGTGCTGTCTATGCCTCTCAGCTGCAAAATATAGTTGCGCACGGCGGTTTCGACCAGCACTGCAAGGTTGCGTCCCGCCGCGACAGGAATGGTCACTTTGCGAATCGCTACGCCCAAAATGGCTTGGGTTTCGCTTTGAATGTTTAGCCGGTCCAGCTCGCGCATGGTTTGGTCGGTGGCTTTGACCAGATGAATAATCAGTTTGAGCTGCTTGCGCGGGCGGACGGCGGTTTCGCCAAACACCGAGCGCACGTTCAAAATCCCCAAACCGCGCACTTCTAAAAAATCTTTGAGCATATCGGGGCAGCGGGCTTCTAGCGTTTCGGGGCCGATGCGGTAGAGGTCTACGGCATCATCGGCAACCAAGCCGTGCCCGCGTGAAATCAAGTCCAACGCCAGCTCGCTCTTACCCAAGGCGGATTCGCCGGTAATCAGCACGCCAATTTCGAGCACATCCAAAAACACCCCGTGCAGGGTGACCGAGGCAGCCAAAACCCGTGCCAGATACAACCGCAGTACGTCCATCAAATAGGGCGAAGTCTGCGGCGAGGTCATCAGGGGGACGTTGCGCTGGGCGCAATAGGTGCGCAACAGCTGGGGCATAGACTCGTCATTGGCCACAATCACAGCGGACATCGACAGCGAAAAGAGCTGGTCGAGCATGATGCGGGCGGATTCGAGCGAGAGGGTGTCGAGATATTGCACCTCGGCCTGACCAAAAACCTGAATCCGGTTGGGGTGTATCAGGTTGACGTGCCCAACCAAGGCCAAGGTGGGGTGTTGGTCAGAGTGCGAAATATCATTACCAGCCTTGGAAGCCCCGACCACCCACGCTAAGTCGAGCTTTTTGGCGTTGTCAAGATACAGTTGGCGAACAGAAATGCTAGGCATGGTTCGACCACTCCACCATCAGCGCGTGGGCGGCTTCCGGGGTGGGTGCGGTCAGCAGGGCTTCGCGCAGTTGGCGGTTAGAAAAACGCTGTGCCAGCTCCGACAGCACCTGTAAATGGATGTCGGTGGCTTGGTCAGGCACAAGCAAGACGAACAGGGTTTGAACAGGCTTACCATCGGGGGCATCAAAAGGGATAGGCGCTTTGAGGCGAATCAACGCACCGGCGGCTTCTTTCAGCCCTTTGGCGCGGCCGTGTGGAATGGCCACACCCTGCCCTAGCCCAGTTGAGCCAAGTTTTTCGCGGGCAAACAGGCTATCGAACACCGCGCTCCGCGCAATGCCATCGCTATTTTCAAAAAGAATGCCGACCTGTTCAAACACACGCTTTTTGCTGGATACATCTAGGTCAAGCAGCACATGGCTGGGTGACAGTATCTTGGCAATCAGGCTCATTGCGTTACTCATGCTGTTGGAAAACTGCATCATTCTACGCCGGTTTGAGGGGGCGGCAAGCCGAAATCCACCCCCCACATAAAATGACCGCTGCCTAGCTTGGCACACCTGCAATAGGGGCTTTGGACGAGGGTGCAGGGGAAAGTAGGGGGGGTGTCCTAGGGGGGGTCGTCTTAACCCGTTGGGGGTGCTGTTTCTGTTGCCCTAGTTCAATCTTTCAGCACGGTCTGGTCTAGTTGACTTCCTTAAATAATGCTATCGCCACACAACAGCGCAATGGCTCTTGGCATACGTTGTTAGGCTGGCGGAGCCAGTCCCCTGTTGCAAACGGCATCGGGTAGAATAGTCGGCTATTTTCGGGTCGCCCTCGCCGCCCCCTCTAAGCCCAATCGAAAGGTGTCTCCATGCGTAATGTAACCGTAGCCGCCCTGCAAACGACCTCTGGTGACTGGCAGCGTGCCACCAATATTGCCCGCATCGAAAAACTGGTGCGCGAGGCCGCTGCACGCGGCGCGCAGGTCATCCTGATTCAAGAGCTGTTCGAGCTCCCCTACTTCTGCACCGACCAACTTCACGCCCACTTTGACCTTGCCCAGCCCTTCGAAGGCAATGCCACTATCGCCCACTTTGCCGCACTGGCCAAAGAACTCGGCGTGGTGCTGCCGGTGAGCTTTTTTGAACGCGCCAACAATGCCTGCTTTAACTCGGTGGCGATGGTGGATGCTGATGGGCGGGTGTTGGGGCTGTACCGCAAAACCCACATCCCTGATGGGCCGGGCTACAGCGAAAAATTCTATTTCACCCCTGGCGATACCGGCTTCAAAGTGTGGGAAACCCGCTTTGGCAAAATCGGCGTGGGGATTTGCTGGGACCAGTGGTTTCCAGAGTGCGCCCGTGCCATGGCCTTGATGGGGGCAGAAATGCTGCTTTACCCCACGGCGATAGGCTCGGAGCCCCACGATGCCACGCTGGATTCTGCGGCGCACTGGCGGCGGGTGATGCAGGGTCATGCGGGTGCCAACCTGATGCCGGTGATTGCCGCCAATCGCATCGGCACCGAGCAAGGGCGGACGTTTAGCCAGACCTACTACGGCACCTCTTTTATTGCCGATGCTACGGGGGCGATTGTCGCGGAAGCCAACCGTACCGACGAAGCCATCCTGCTGCACACCTTTGACCTTGATGCCCTGCAAACCCAACGCCAAAGCTGGGGCGTATTCCGCGACCGCCGCCCGTCGATGTACCACGTCCTCGCCACCAGCGATGGGCAACGGCAAACCGCAGGCTAGCTTCTAAATATCGTAAACAGGCTCTCCACCCGCCCTCTTAACAACAAGGACACTGCATTGAAACGTTACATCCTCGCTTGCCTATTCGCCGCCACCAGCCTGTCGGGCTGCATGACCCTGCCCGCCCCCGAACCCGAAAAGCCGATAGAAAATCCCTTTAGCCACGCCGAAGACAAGCTGCTGATGGAAGCGAATGCCTTGGCAGAAAAAGTAAAATCGGGTGAGTTGACCCGCGTGCAAGCCGCTGATGTCCTCAATACCAAACGGCTGGGCATGACGATGCCTAGCCCGATTGACGATGAAGTGTTCCGTACCTATCGCCGTCTGACGGCGCAGCTGGAGCAAGGCAAAATCAACCAAGAAAAGCTCCGTGCCAGCCTTATCAACAAGCTTGAATCGGTACGCAAGGGCTATCTTGCTGCTGGCGTAAAGCCGGTTAATCCCCCTACTTTTACCAATATGCTGCTGAAAATTCATGGCCGCCCACCGCTCTAAAACCCAAGCCAGCCCTGCCGAGCCGTGCCCCTGTGGCAACGGCGAGCCCTACGCCCAGTGCTGTGCGCCTTACCATACCGGCACAGCAACCGCCCCCACCGCCGAGGCCTTGATGCGGTCGCGCTACACCGCCTTTGCTTTGGGGCGGTCTGACTATCTGCTGGCCACATGGCACCCTGACACCCGCCCTGCTGACCTCACGCCAGATACCCCGCCCTTGCGCTGGCTGGGGCTGGTTATCCATGCCCACCACGCCGGACAAGCCACCGACACCACCGGCACAGTGCAGTTTACCGCCCGTTACAAAGCCGGTGGACGGGCGGGGCGGCTGACCGAAACCAGCCGTTTTGTGCGGCTGGCAGGGCGGTGGGTGTATCTGGAGGGGGATGTCAGTGCGTCATAACGCCCTCCCCTCAATCCCGACTGATTTACTCAGCTTTAGCCGCTATACTCAACAAGTTTTCTTTTTTTGAGCGTTGCACCATGTCCACTCGCCCTGTTTTTCGTACCCTAGACACCTTTGTGGGGCATACCCCCCTTGTTCGTTTGCAACGCCTGCCTGGCGCGACCAGCAATGTGGTGTTGCTCAAACTCGAAGGCAATAACCCCGCTGGCTCGGTTAAAGACCGCCCCGCCTTATCCATGATTCGCCAAGCCGAAGTACGGGGCGACATTCATCCGGGCGATACGCTGATTGAGCCAACCAGCGGCAATACCGGCATTGCACTGGCGATGGCCGCCGCGATGATGGGCTACCGCATGGTATTGGTGATGCCAGACAATGCCAGTGCCGAGCGCGTGGCCAGCATGAAAGCCTACGGCGCAGAGGTGGTGCTGACCCCCGCCGCAGGGTCGATGCCTGCCGCGATTGAAGAAGCCCGTCGCCGGATTGCTGCCGGTCAAGGCATACAGCTGGACCAGTTCGCCAACCCCGACAACCCCTTGGCGCACTACGTTGGCACCGGCTCGGAAATCTGGGCGGATACCGCCGGCAGCGTCACCCATTTTGTGTCTAGCATGGGCACAACGGGGACGATTATGGGCACCTCGCGCTATCTGAAAGAACGCAATCCCGCGATTCAAGTGGTGGGGGTGCAGCCAGAAACGGGCAGCCAAATCCCTGGCATCCGCAAGTGGGAAGCCGAATATCTGCCGCCGATTTGTGATTTTTCGCGGATAGACCGCCTAGAGCTGGTGTCGCAAACCGAGGCCGAAGAAATGACCCGCCGCTTAGCACGAGAAGAGGGGATTTTGGCGGGTCCGTCATCGGGAGGGGCGTTGGTTGCGGCCTTGCGCCTGTCGGCGGTGCTTGAAAATGCGGTGATTGTGTCGATTGTCTGCGACCGAGGTGACCGCTATCTGTCCACGGGCTTGTTTGGCTAAGAACCAGTTTACGATCTGCGAGACTCGGATGAACCTGTGTTGAAATTCGGAAAAAAATGCCGTTGGGACTGAATCCACACGCATGTTTTTTACGAATTTCGCCTTGGCAACCCCTGTGCCATTGAGATCGTAAACAGGCTCTAAGAACCTGTTCAAAGTCTGCGAGACGCTAAAACCCCGCCACTGGGGCTTGGGCTGTTATTCCCCTCCTCTCGGAGCCCCGTAGGGGTGGGGTGGTTTGCCTTTGGGTCTAGCTTTTGGCACTGGCGGCCTCGCCAGCCCCCCCCCGTCCGGCTACGCCGTCGCCCCCCTCCGGCGGAGGGAAATGTAGCCAAGCCCACAGCGAGTGCGCTTTTTTGGGGTATTTCGCTTGGCAGCCCTGCACGCGCAGCGCGTGAGACAGCGTCTAAACCAAGGGCGAAATAGCCCACACAAAAGGCCGCGCGGGCGTGTTGTCCCAGTGATAGATCCACAGTTGCGGCGGGGTGGGGGCGGCCACCAGTGGGGTGAGCGTCTGGATAAAGCGGTCACGGGGCACCAAGGCCGCCCCCAAACGCGCCAAGTGCGGGGTGTGCATTTGGCAGTCTATCCACGGCATCCCGTGCCGAACAAAGTGGGCGGCCAAATGCGCCAAGGCGATTTTGCTGCCATCGGCTTGGCGAGAAAACATCGACTCGCCAAAAAACATCTGCCCGACACACACGCCATACAGCCCGCCGACCAACACCCCATCGACCCACGTTTCCACCGAATGCGCATGACCAGCATGGTGCAAAGCCAAATAGGCTGCTTGCATCTCCGGCACAATCCACGTCCCGCCGCTGGCCTGACGCGGCGCGGCGCAAGCGGCCAGCACTGCCGCAAAATCGCGGTTAATGCTCACGGTGTAGGCTTTGTTGCGCAGCACTTTAGCCAAGGAGCGGCGCACATTCAACGCGGCGGGGTCTAGCACCATCCGCGCTGAAGGCGACCACCACAAAATGGGATCCTCTGCACTAAACCACGGAAAAATCCCACGCTGGTAGCCCGCCAATAGGCGCGGCACGGACAAATCGCCGCCCCACGCCAACAAGCCATCCGGCTCGCGCCATGCCGAGGCCACCGGTGGAAAAAACGGCACCGGAAAGTGCGCCAGCGAAGGCAGGTTGGCCATTAGTGCAGTGCCTGACACGCCGCACATTCGCCATACAGCGACAGCGAGTGGTCGTGAATCGCAAAGCCATGTTGCGCTGCGACGCGCTCTTGCAGGGTTTCGATGTCGGGGCTGACAAACTCGGTGACGCAGCCACAGCGCACACACACCATATGGTCGTGGTGCTCACCTTGGTCTAGCTCGTACACCGCTTTACCGGCTTCGAAATGGTGACGCACCAAGAGGCCAGCTTGTTCAAATTGGGTGAGGACGCGATAGACCGTGGCCAAGCCGATGTCCATTTGCAAGGCCAAAAGCTGGCGGTAGACTTCTTCCGCGCTCATGTGCCGGCTGCTACTGCTTTGAAATAAATCGAGGATTTTAAGGCGAGGACCGGTGACTTTTAACCCGATGTCTTTGAGGTGAGTAGCCTTGTTCATGGGGGCATATCGTAGAGTGATATAGATTAAGCTATCATATAGCGTTTCAAATCCCCTGCCTAATCAGGTCGGGGCTTGCCCCCTCTCTACGGCCTTAGGCTGCGGCACGCCGTCATTAACGCGGAAATGCAGCAGCCACGGCACAATCGCCACTTTGAGCACAGCCATCATGCGTACACTTCTTTTGGTAACAGGCAGCCTTTTTCTTGCCGCATGTAGCAGCGCGCCCTCGTTTTTAACGCCGCACACCATCGACATTCAGCAGGGCAATTACGTCCCCCAAGAGGCCGTCGATAAGCTCAAGCTGGGCATGACCCGCGCCCAAGTTCGCTTTTTGCTGGGCACGCCGCTGATTACCGACTTGTTCCACGCCAATCGCTGGGATTACAAATACAGCTACCAGCGCGACCACCGTGTGACCGAAGAAAAACTCCTCTCCGTCTTCTTTAATGGTGACGTGCTGAGCCGTGTCGAAGGCAGTGCCATGCCCACCCGTCAACCCGCTGAAACTACCGTAGGAAAGCCTTAATTCATGTCCGCATTAAAACTGGTGATTGTTGGCGCAGGGGGCCGTATGGGTCGCGCCTTGGTTGAATCCACGCTAAGCACCCCTGGTGTCGCCCTCCATGCCGCGCTAGAGCGCGAAGGCAGCGAATGGCTGGGGCAAGACGCAGGCTTGTTTATGGGGCATACCACGGGGGTTAAAATCACCGCCGACTTGGCCGCCGCCCTCCAAGGTGCAGATGCCTTGATTGACTTTACCCGCCCCGAAGGCACGTTGACCTATCTGGCCGCTTGCCGCCAAGCAGGGGTGAATATGGTCATCGGCACCACCGGCTTTGACGATGCAGGCAAAGCCGCCATTGCTGAAGCCGCCCGCGACATCGGCATTGTCTTCGCCGCTAACTTCTCGGTCGGGGTCAACCTGACGTTTAAGCTGCTTGAAATGGCCGCCCGTGTCTTGGCTGACGGCTACGACATCGAAATCATCGAAGCCCACCATCGCCACAAAGTCGATGCGCCTTCGGGGACGGCACTCCGCATGGGTGAAGTCATTGCCGAGACGTTGGGACGTGACCTGAAAACCTGCGCTGTGTATGGCCGCGAAGGGGTGACGGGCGAGCGCAAAGCCGACACCATTGGTTTTGCCACCGTCCGTGGCGGGGATGTGGTCGGCGACCACACCGCGCTGTTTGCCACCATGGGCGAGCGCGTCGAAATCACCCACAAAGCCTCTAGCCGCGCCACGTTTGCCAACGGTGCCGTGCGCGCCGCCCTCTGGCTGGCTACACAAGCCCAGCGCGGCCTATTCGACATGCAAGACGTGCTGAAGCTGCGCTAATCCTCACCATGCCCCCCCTCACCCCCCGTGCTCTTGCCCTTGGTTTGCTGGGCTTGCTGGGGGGGGGCATCTTGCTCTCACTGCTGCTGGGCACAGGGCTGGAGGCCACCGCTGCGTGGCAAGCCCTGCTCACCCGCCCCTCGTTTTTGGCTGCGTCATCCGCCCTGACCGAATCCCCCTCCGCCACCCTTGCCGAGACCATTGTTTGGCAGCTTCGCGCCCCGCGCATCCTGCTGGGCTTGGTCGTGGGCAGCTTGCTGGCGACCAGCGGGGCGGTGATGCAGGCCACTTTTCGTAATCCGCTGGCCGACCCTGGCTTGCTCGGCGTGTCGGCAGGGGCGGCCTTGGCCGGTGCCGCCGCCTTGGCTGCGGGCTTGTCTCCGACCCAGACCGCGCTGTGTGGTTTTGCCGGTGCGCTACTCACCACCCTGCTGGTGAGACTGCTGGCACGGCACTCCCACAGTGCCAGCTTGTTGCTGGCTGGCGTGGCGGTGAATGCACTGGCCACGGCGGGGCTGGCGTTGCTGCTGGCACTTTCCCCCGATGGCACCCTGCGCACCCTCACCTTTTGGATGCTGGGCAGCCTTGCAGGGGCAACGTGGGACACTGTGCTGATTGGCGGGATGCTGGCGGTGGGGATGGTGGCTTGGGCAAGCTGGCGATGGCGGTTTTTTAACGCGCTTTTGCAAGGCGAAGCGGTGGCCGCCCATCTGGGGTTTCGGGTGGGGCGCGAGCTGTGGTTGACCCAATGTGCCGTGGCGATTGCCGTGGGCTGGTGTGTGTCGTTAACCGGCGCGATTGGCTTTATCGGCTTGATGCTGCCCCATGTGGTGCGACGGCTGGTGGGGGGGCATTACCGGCGGCTGGTGCCGCTGTCGGCCTTGGCGGGGGGCACGGCGCTGGTGCTGGCCGATGGGCTGGCCCGCACCCTGATCAGCCCCGCCGAACTGCCTGTGGGGGTGATGACCAGCTTGGTTGGGGCACCGTGCTTTTTGTGGCTGCTGCGTCCGCGTTAGAGGCTGTTTGTGGTG
>CALMOJ010000199.1 GCA_937871815.1 uncultured Neisseriales bacterium | reverse complement strand
AATCAGGGCGGGCGGGTGCTGCAAATCGGCATCCAGCGGAATCACTGCATCGCCTTGCGCTGCTTCGATACCGGCGGTGAGGGCGGCTTCTTTGCCAAAATTACGGGAAAGCTCCAGCACGGCGACGTGGGGGAATTGCTCAGCCAGCTGACAAAGCTGCGCCAGCGTGTCATCGCGGCTGCCATCATCGACGCAAATCACTTCGTAGCGGTAAGCCGGTAACAGCGCCATCACACGGGCAACTTCGGCCAAAAAAGCCGCCAGCCCGCCGCCGTGTCCTTCGTTAAAGCACGGCACCACAAGGGAGATAAGACGGGACGAAGGGACGGCGGCGGGAGAAAGCGGCAGGTTCAGCATGGCAATTATCCAATTTACATAGCTGTGTGCGGATATGAAAAACCCCGCATCAACTTGCGTGGATGCGGGGTTTTTAATTCTGGTGGCCTGGGACAGAATCGAACTGTCGACACGCGGATTTTCAATCCGCTGCTCTACCAACTGAGCTACCGGGCCGTTCAAGAGAGGCGTATTAAACAGCATTTCACCGAAACGGTCAAGCGGTTTCGTGATTTTTTTGATTAGCTCCGATAGTCAGCGTTAATCCGCACATAGTCATACGAAAAATCACACGTCCACACCGTAGCCTGTGCCGCGCCACTGTTCAGCACCACACGCACCAAAATCTCCGGCTTGTTCATCACGCGCTGGCCGTCTTCTTCGCGGTAATCGGGGTTACGCCCGCCGCCGCACGCCACCAGCACGTCGTCCAAATACAGGTCGAGGGCATCGACATCAAGGTCATCAATCCCCGCATAGCCAATCGCCGCCAAAATCCGCCCCAGATTAGGGTCAGAGGCAAAAAACGCAGTCTTGACCAAAGGCGATTTGGCAATCGCATAGGCGATGGCTTTGCACTCGGCCACGGAACGCCCCGCCTCGACGGCGATGGTCATGAACTTAGTCGCCCCTTCACCGTCACGCACAATCGCCTGCGCCAGCTCAATCGCCAACGAAGTCAGCGCCGCACGGAAATCGGCAAAATCCGCGCTGTCCGCCGCCGTCATTTCTGCATTCCCCGCCGCGCCGGTCACCAGCAACATAAACGAGTCGTTGGTCGAGGTATCGCCATCCACCGTAATGCTGTTAAACGACACGTCCGCCACCCCTTGCAACAGCGGGGTCAGCAGGGCAGGGGCAATGGCCGCATCCGTGGCAATAAAGCCCAGCATGGTGGCCATATTGGGGTGAATCATCCCCGCCCCCTTGGCAATACCGGTCAGCGTCACGGTTTTGCCGCCCAGCGTCAGCGTGCGGGACGCAGCTTTGGGCTGAATATCGGTGGTCATGATGGCTTCCGCCGCCTCGGCCCAGCTGGCAGGGCGCAGTGTCGGCAGGGCAGCCACGATTTTGTCCGCAGGCAGCGGCTCTAAAGTCACACCGGTCGAAAACGGCAGCACCTGCCCCACTTCACAGCCCACGGCCTCGGCCACCGCCGCACACACCGACAGCGCACGGTCTCGCCCCGCTTGCCCTGTGCCAGCATTGGCGTTACCGGTATTGATAATCAGCGCACGCGGCGACACCCCGCTGGCCAGCACTTCGCGGCAAACATGCACCGGCGCAGCACAAAACCGATTGCGGGTAAATACCCCTGCCACACGGGTCTCGGCGGCGAGCGTCATCAGCAACACGTCTTTGCGCCCTGCTTTTTTGATGCCAGCCTCGGCGTATTGAAGGGTCACGCCCTGAACGGGCAACAAAGCAGCGGGGTCCAGCAAAGGAAGATTTACAGGCATGGGATTCTCACAGGGGGACAAGGAAACAAGCGGTCAGGGGAGATTATCGGGCTATCTTGACAGGCAAACAACCGCCACACACTCAGCAGGGCACGTCGGAAAAAATTTGCCCTGATTCATGGACTTGCGTATGATTTCGCGTTCCCAGCCTCGAAAGCGGCGTAGGGAAGTCTGAATTTTTAGGAGCTAAACGAATGTATGCGGTCATAAAAACCGGCGGTAAGCAGTATCGCGTTACCGTTGGTGAAAAACTTAAAGTAGAACAGATACCAGCAGACATCGACAGCCAATTGGACCTGGATCAGGTTCTGATGATTGCTGACGGTGACGACGTAACCATCGGTAATCCGGTGATTGCCGGTGCCAAGGTTACTGTGTCGGTGGTGTCTCACGGTCGTGGCGACAAGATTCGCATCTTCAAGATGCGTCGTCGTAAACACTACCAAAAACACCAAGGTCATCGTCAAAACTACACCGAAATTCGCGTTGACGCGATTTCGAAGTAAACCAGGAGATACCCCCTCATGGCACACAAAAAAGCAGGCGGGAGTTCCCGCAACGGGCGTGACTCAGAGTCAAAACGCCTTGGCACCAAAGTGTATGGCGGCGAACTCATCCCCGCTGGTAGCATCATCATCCGTCAACGTGGTACACGCTTCCACGCTGGCACCAACGTTGGCATGGGCAAGGATCACACCCTGTTCGCTAAGGTCGATGGCTACGTGAAGTTTGTTGTAAAAGGCGCTCAACAGCGCAAAACAGTGACGGTTCTGCCTTACGTTGGTGAAGCCGAAGCTGCTTAATTTTCTGTTGTTAAGAAGCTGTTTACGTTCAGCGAACGAAGGATCAGCCAAAGCGAAATGAACCGAAAAAACGGCGTTGGACTTAAATCAACACGTATGTTTCGGGGCATTTCAACGCAGGATCACCCGAGTCTCGCAGATCGTAAACAGCTTCTAAGAAAATACCCCCTAAAAGCCCTGTCTAAAGATGGGGCTTTTTTTCATGATGGGTCGGTGAGCGCGTCCGCGACAAAACCCCACAAGGATTGAAGAAATGTCAATCACCCCAGCCTAAAGGCCGAAGCTTGTGAAGGCGCAAACCTTCGCGAGCTTGGTTGACCAGACTAACGCAGTGATGCGTTCCGTTGTAAGCAAGACAGAAGACCTACCTTGGGATGCTTCCTGAGTCCCAAGCCCTAGAAGTTGCCGTAGCAGACACGCCTTGGGTAGGCACGAAACGGACGGCGACCGAAGCAACACCCGTTGCTTCATCTGGCTTACAACACGGTCGAAGGGAGCGAAGCCGCAAGGCTTCCGTTACAAGGCCCGTAAGGGCAAGCAGTACCGCACCGACCGGTTGTCGGTAGGATTCAAAAGGAGCGAACGTGGCTGTTTTTGTGTTGGATCGAACCGGCAAGGCGTTGATGCCGTGCAGCGAGAAACGGGCGAGGTTGTTAATTGCCCGTGGTCGCGCGTGCATCCATCGCCTTGTGCCGTTTGTCATCCGGCTCACTGACCGCGAACAAGACACCTGCGCCCTGCAACCGCTGCGGATCAAACTTGATCCCGGCAGCAAGACCACCGGCCTCGCACTGGTGCGGGACACCGAACACCTCAACACCGACACCGGTGAGATTCAGCGGGGCGTGGCAGTGTTAAGCCTCGTTGAACTCGTCCATCGCGGTCGTCAAATCAGTGAAGCCCTCACCGCCCGCCGACAAATGCGCCGTCGCCGCCGGGGCGGCTTGCGCTACCGCGCCCCGCGCTTCTTGAATCGCGGCAACAAAGAACGCGGCTGGCTTGCACCATCGCTGCAACATCGCATCAACACCACGACGGCGTGGGTGGCACGCTTTCGCCGCTGGTCGCCGGTGACGGCTCTTAGCGCGGAATTGGTGCGTTTCGATATGCAGCGACTCCAAAACCCAGAAATCAGTGGCGTGGAATACCAGCAAGGCACGCTGGCAGGCTACGAAGTCCGCGAATACCTGCTGGCGAAGTGGTCTCGAAAATGCGCCTACTGCGGTGTAGAAAACGTCCCGCTACAAATCGACCATGTCCACCCGAAGGCCAAGGGTGGCACGAACCGGGTGAGCAATCTCACGCTGGCGTGCGGCCCGTGCAACGCAAGGAAATCCGCGCAATCAGTGGATGCGTTTTTAGCCAAAGACCCAAAGCGTCTCACCGCCCTTCTCGCGCAAGCGAAACGCCCGTTAAAAGATGCAGCCGCCGTGAATGCGACCCGCTGGGCGTTGGTCGGGGCGTTGAAAGCGACTGGCTTGCCGGTCGAAACGGCATCGGGTGGGTGTACGAAATTCAATCGCAGCCGACTTGCGATTCCAAAGACCCATGCGCTCGATGCGGTGTGCGTGGGTGCGGTGTCGGTGGTGACGAACTGGCAGAAGCCGTCGCTGACGATTAAATGCACCGGTCGGGGCAGTTATCAGCGCACCCGCCTCGACAAATATGGCTTTCCGCGCGGGTATTTGATGCGCGAAAAATCGGTGAAGGGTTTTAAGACGGGCGACCTTGTGCGTGCCATCGTCCCCACCGGCAAGAAAGCCGGGAGGCATACGGGACGTGTGGCGATTCGGAAGTCTGGCAGCTTCAATATTCAAACCCTCGCGGGTGTGGTGCAAGGCATTGGCTACCGCCATTGCCGCTTATTGCAACGGGCTGACGGGTATGGTTACTTTTTCAACAAGGCCGCGTGCGACACCGCACAGAAACGTGAGTAGGTTACGGCCAAGGCAACGGGTGCTTCGCACCCGACGCTCTACCTCCCCGGCATGAAGGCCGAGGTTTCACGCGCAAAATGATGAAATTTATTGATGAAGCACGGATTGAAGTCGTGGGCGGTCGTGGCGGCAATGGCTCGGCCAGTATGCGTCGTGAAAAATTTGTGCCCCGTGGCGGCCCTGATGGCGGCGATGGCGGCAAAGGCGGCAGCGTGGTGGCCGTCGCCGACAAGGACATCAACACCCTTGTCGATTACCGCTTTGTTAAAAAATACCAAGCCCGCCACGGCGAAAACGGGCGCGGCGCAGATTGCTACGGCAAATCAGCGGACGACATTATGCTGCGCGTCCCTGTGGGCACGGTGATTACCGACCAACTGACCGGCGAAGTCGTCGCCGACTTGGCGCAAGATGGGATGCAAACGGTCCTCGCCAAAGGCGGCAAAGGCGGGCTGGGCAATATCCACTTTAAAAGCTCGGTCAACCGCGCACCCCGCCAATTTACCCGTGGTGAAGAAGGCGAAATTCGCGAACTCAAGCTGGAGCTGAAAGTGCTGGCTGACGTGGGTCTGCTGGGGATGCCCAATGCCGGCAAATCGACCTTTATCCGCTCGGTCTCGGCGGCGCGTCCCAAAGTGGCGGACTATCCGTTTACCACCCTACACCCCAATCTGGGCGTGGTGCGGATTGATGAAAACCGCAGCTTTGTGATTGCCGATATCCCCGGCCTGATTGAAGGCGCGGCGGATGGGGCAGGGCTGGGGCATCGCTTCCTCAAGCACTTGCAGCGTACCGGCCTGCTGCTGCATATCATCGACTTGGCACCGTTCAACCCCGACACCGACCCCGTCGCCGAAGCCCATGCCTTGGTCGATGAGCTGCGCAAATACGACGAATCGCTCTACGACAAGCCCCGCTGGTTGGTGCTCAACAAGCTGGATATGGTCAGCGATGACGAACGGGATGAGCGCATCCAAGCCTTCCTGACCGCCTACGGCTGGACCCCGCCAGAAAACGAATACGCCGATACCGAAGCCCTGACTTCCCGCTACTTTGTGATTTCCGCCCTCACCGGCGAGGGGACGCGTGAGCTGAGCTATGCCATCATGGACTATCTGGAAGCCACCCGTGCCCGCGCCGAAGCCGAGGCCGCCAAGCCCGACGTGCCGGCAGGCAATGGGCTGATTCGCCCGAGTACCGACCCTGTGGCGTAAGCAGCGGCAGCACCAAAGCACTGGCCAAGACAAAATGCGCCTCAAGCAGCGTAGGAAGGGACAACCACCCCACGCCGCTTGAGGCGCATTTCAACGCAGCGGCCAACCCTGCGCCATACTCCCCTCCCACCACCCAAACCCATCCATGCGCCCCCTCCCCGCCCTTAAACGCTTTTTCATCCGCCGCCCACTGCTGAGGGATGCGTTGGGTTTTGCGCGTTTTGTCGGACGGCGACTGCTGGTGGAAGACCGCTGCGTGCAGGTGGCGGCCAGCCTGACCTTTACCACCCTGCTCTCCCTCGTCCCCTTGCTGACCATTGTGCTGAACGTGGTGTCCGCGTTTCCGGTATTTGTGGACTACAGTGCCCGCATCAAGCTCTTCCTGCTAACCAACCTCGTCCCCGACTTTGCAGGACGGATTATCACCGTGTATATGCGCCAATTCACCGAGAACGCAGGGCGACTGACTGCGGTGGGGATTGTGCTGCTGGCCGTCACCGCCTTGTCGTTGATGGTGACTATAGACCGCACCTTTAACGGCATTTGGCGGGTCAACAAACGTCGCCCGTTCTTTCAGCAAGCCTTGGTGTATTGGACGGTGCTCACCCTAGGGCCGTTGATGTTGGGCGGCGGGGTGTCAGGACTGAACTGGCTGATGGGGCATTCGGCGCTACCGCTTATCGCCCCCGCCCTCGTCGAGCCCATCGAAGGCCTCGGCGCGTTTTGCCTAACCACCTTGGCCTTGGCCATGCTCTATGGGCTGACCCCCAACCGCCATGTGCCCTTACGCCACGCCCTCCTAGGGGCGGCAGCAGCAGCAGGGCTGTTGTTTGTGGCGCGGGGCGGCTTTGCGCTGTATCTGCAATTGGCCAAGTCTTACCAACTGGTTTACGGCGCGTTTGCCTCGTTCCCAATTTTGTTGGTGTGGCTGCAATTGATGTGGCTGGTGGTGCTGTTGGGGGCGGAGTTCACCGCTTCGCTGTCTTACTGGCAAGACCGTGCATGGCGACGACGGGACGTGGTGCAGCGGCGATTCCGCGATGCCATCGAGGCCTTGCTGCTGATGAATGAAGCGCAAGCCAAGGGGGACACTCCCGCGCTGCGGGACTTTCGGCATCGGCTGCATACCGGCTATGACGAAATCGGGGCGGTGCTGGATACCCTCGTGGCCGCGGGGCTGGTGGCAAGGGTGGCAGGTGACCACTATGTGATGACCTGTCGTGCCGAGCATATTCGGCTGGTGCGGCTGTTTGAGCTGTTTGTCTTGCCGCCGCTGACCACCCGCAGCACCTCCGCCGTGGCGCAAGAGCTGAAACGCCGACTCGCCCCCGCCTATGCCGCGCTAGAAGTGTCGCTGGCCGAGCTGGCCACCTGCACCGCCGCCCCACCGTCTTCGCCACTACCCCCGCCGTGACGACAACAGCAGACCGGCAAAAATCGCCCCAATGCCAACAAAGTGATAGCCCGCCAGCCCCTCGCCTAAAAACACAAACGACAGCAACGCGCCAAAGGCGGGCATCAGGTGGGTAAACATCGCCGCCCGTGCCGGACCGACTTGCGCCACGCCGTAGTTAAAAAACAAGTAAGCAAAGACCGAGGGGAAAATCCCGACATACGCAAATGTCGCCCACGTTGCCGGTGTGCTCGTCGGCAGCCGACCGGTTGAGATTTCCCACGCAAAGAACGGCAAAATAGCCAGCAGCCCCAATGCGGTCATCACCCCCATCAAGCCCATGCGGTCGATGTCGGGCGACACCCCCCGTAGCAGCAAGGTGTAAAATGCCCAGCACACCATCGCGCTAAACACCAGCACATCCCCTTGGTTAAGGTTCAAGCCCACCAGCCGCGCCCATTCGCCGTGCGACACAATCGCCAGCACCCCGATAAACGACACCGCCAAGCCCACCCCCTGCCACCGCCCCAGCCGCTGTCCAAAGGCCAAGGCACCAAACAACACGGTCAGCAGCGGAATAAACGAGTTCAGCAGCACCGCATTGGTCGCCGTGGTGGTTTGCACGCCGGTGTAAACCAGCGAGTTAAACGCGGCCACCCCCAGCACCGACAAGGCCAGCACCCGCCCAAACTGCGCCCGAATCGCCTGCCGACACCGCCACGCACGGGGCAAGGCCATCGGTGCAAGCAGGGCAAACGCAATCAGCCACCGCCCAAACGACAAACTCATGGGCGGCACGGCGGCGTGCATGGCGCGTGCCAAGACAAAATTACCCGACCAAAACAGCGCAGTCAGCGTCAGCAACACATAGGCAAGGCGGGGAGCGTGAGGGGGCATGGCGGGGACTTGTCGGGGGGCAAAAATCAGCCGCCATTGTCTACCAAAATGGCCAGCAAAGGGCGGCACGCCCACGCATCTGCCTTGTGAGCTTTGCGCCAAGCTCACCACGCCGCTCACGCCCCTAACACCGCCCCGACGGTTTGCACAGAGGGGGCAGTGTTAGGGGGGGTATTGCGGCGTTTCGACCCTCTTGCCACGCGATAAGCAATTGATATTAAAAATATTTTTTCCACAGAGAACAACAACTTCCCGCGCTAAGGGACGGCACTTTTCGGACACAAAGCAAACCAACTTTTAGAACACTTTACGTGCGCCGCCCAGTTTTGTAAGG
>CALMOJ010000198.1 GCA_937871815.1 uncultured Neisseriales bacterium | reverse complement strand
AATCCACACGCCTATTTTTGCAAATTTCAACGCAGGATCACCCGAGTCTCGCCAACCATGAGCGCGTTCTAAGACGCTCCGACTTTCAGGGTGGGGCACACAAAAACGGGGCAGCAGCAAAACAGCCTTGTGCGCAAAGCACTAAGCAAAAAATCCAATAAAATTGACCGCTTTCCTTTTCCGGCTTGTCTGGCAAAAGCCAACGAAATCACTTGAGAAGGGGGGGGGAGCAGTCAACCTGTGACACAATAACGCCCATGAATCCAACCTGCTTCCATTGCGGGCTGCCCGTGCCTGCCGATACCCATTTTCCTATCCGCTATCGTAGCCAAACGCCGCCGGCCTGTTGCGCGGGGTGCCAAGCGGTGGCTCAAACCATTATTGATAGCGGGCTAGACGACTACTACGCCCACCGCACCGCCGACAGCCCCCAAGCCGCGCCGCTACCCGAAGAGCTTTTGGCGCAAATGCGGCTCTACGACGCGCCGGAGCTGCAAGCCAGTTTTGTGCAAATTTCCCCAGATAATCAACACGAAGCCGCCCTGATTTTGGAGGGTATCACCTGCGCTGCCTGTATTTGGCTGAACGAGCAACACATCAAACGCCTGCCTGGCGTGCATTCGGTCGAAATCAACTACACCACACACCGCGCACGGGTCAGCTGGGATGCCTCCCGCATCCAGCTTTCGACCATTTTGGAAGCCATTGCCGCCATTGGCTACCGCGCCCACCCCTACGATGCCGAACGCCAAGAAAAACTCGCCCAAGCCCAGCGTAAAACCGCCCTGAGCCGCCTATGGGTGGCGGGGCTGTCGATGATGCAGGTGATGATGTATGCCGTACCGGTCTATCTGGCACCGGATGGCGAAATTGACGCGCAATGGCTATGGCTGCTGCACTGGGCCAGCTTTTTGCTGACCTTGCCGGTGGTGGTGTATTCCGCTGTGCCGTTTTACCAAGGCACATGGCGCGACCTCAAAGCGCGGCGGGTCGGCATGGATGCGCCGGTCACCATTGGGATTTTGACCGCGTTTATCGCCAGCCTGTGGGCGCTGCTCAACAAAATTGAGCACGGGGTGTACTTTGATTCGGTGTCGATGTTTGTGTTCTTGCTGCTCGGCGGGCGTTACCTCGAAGGCTTGGCGCGGCAACGCGCGGGGGCAGCGGCGGAAAGTCTGGTCAAGCTCGTCCCCGCCTTTTGCCACCGGCTGAACGACTGGCCGCAGTCGCGCCAACCCACCGAAGCCACTGTTGCCAGTCTGGCCGTGGGCGACGTGGTACTGGTTAAGCCAGGGGAAACCTGCCCTGCCGACGGCACGGTGTGCGAAGGCAGCTCCGCCGTCAACGAATCACTGCTGACCGGCGAAAGCCAGCCGCTGCCCAAACAGGTGGGGCACGCCCTGATTGCGGGCAGCATCAACCTGACCCACCCGCTGTTGGTTGAAGTCACCCACACCGGACAACACACCAAGCTCTCCAGCATCGTCCGGCTGCTCGACAAAGCCTTGGCCGACAAGCCCCGCCTCGCCCGTTTGGCTGACCGCTTTGCCGGTTGGTTTGTGGCCGTGTTGCTGCTGGCGGCAGCCGCTTCGTTTATTGCGTGGCAGTGGATAGACCCTGCCCGCGCCATCTGGATTATGGTCGCCGTACTGGTGGTGTCCTGCCCCTGCGCCCTGTCCTTGGCCACCCCTGCCGCGCTGACCGCCGCCACCGGCAATTTGGCCGGTAAAGGGCTGTTGCTGACCCGTGGCCACGCGCTGGAAACCTTGGCCAAAGTCACCGACGTGGTGTTCGACAAAACCGGCACCCTGACCTACGGCAGCTTGCGCCACCTCGCCACCCTCCCTCTGAACGCACAATCCGAAGCCGAAGGGCTGGCCTTGGCTGCCGCGCTCGAATCCAGTGCCAGCCACCCCATCGCCCAAGCCCTCCTTGCCGCCAGCCCTGCGCCGCATGGCCACGCCGAAGCCGTCCACGCTACCGCCGGTGCGGGGGTGGAAGGCACGGTCAACGGGCGGCGTTACCGCCTTGGCACGCCGCGTTTTGTCGCCGAATGGGCGGGGGCGGTGCCTGCAGCTTTGGTCGATTGGCAGGCAGGGGCGACGGTGGTGGCCTTGGGTGACGAAACCGGTTGGATGGCCGCCTTTGCCCTCGGCGATACGGTGCGCGAAGAAGCCAGCGCACTGATGGCGCAACTCCACCGCCTCAGTCTGACCGCCCATGTATTGTCTGGGGACAACGCCGCCAGTGCACAGCGGGTCGCGGCCAGTTTAGGCATTACCCGTGTGGCGGCAGACTGTCTGCCAGAAGACAAACTCACTTACGTCGCACAACTCCAAGCCCAAGGGCGGCGGGTGCTCATGGTGGGCGATGGGGTCAACGATGCCCCCGTTTTGGCGCGAGCCGATGTCTCGGTGGCGATGGGTGGCGGCACCGATGTAGCGCGGATGAGCGGCGATATGGTGCTGGTCAATGACCATATTGCCCTGCTGGCTACCGCCGTCCGTTTGGCGCGTGCTACCTTAGCCATCATTCGACAAAACTTGGTTTGGGCGGTGGCATATAACCTCGTCGCCCTACCCTTAGCCATGGGGGGTTGGCTCACCCCGTGGTTGGCCAGTTTGGGCATGGCCAGTAGCTCATTGCTGGTGGTGATGAATGCCCTCCGACTGACCCGCTAAGAGCCTGTTTACGCCCCGCGAAACGCGGGGGAGTCTGCGTTGAAATGCCCCAAAATAGGCATATTGACTTAAACCGTAGGTCGGGTTTTAACCCGACAGCGCATCGAGATGCCACCCCGACCTACCCAGCTAGAGCATAAATAGGTTTTAGAACATGCGCCTTTGCACCTTTGGTTCCGCTTGTTATTAACCCAGCTCAGGGAGTCACCCTTGAAGCTCGACCCCGTTACACTCTTCACCGCCAATGCCATGGTCTATGTCGTGCTGACCTTGGCATTGTGGATTACCTCCCGCCTTGCGCCAGAAATTGCCGCTATCCGCTATTGGACGCGCGGCCACGCCCTGATGGCCTCGGCACTGACCTTGATTGCCTTGCTCACCCCTTTCCCTGACGGCTGGCAAGTGGTGCGCCAAATCTTGGGCAATGGGCTGTTGCTGGCAGGGCAGATGGTGATTTTTGCGGGGGTGCGCCTCTTCTTTGGACAAAAAAACCTCCGGTCGCCGCTTACCATTGCCTTTGTCACCAGCATCACACTGGTCACCCTGCTGGCGGTGCTGCTGCCTGGGTTGCCGGCGGCGGCGGCATTTACCGCCACGTTGCTCGGTGGGCTGGCTTTTGCCTGTGCGTGGGTGTTGTGGAAAGCTCGCGAACGGATGCGCCGCTTGGTGCTGCTCCCTTGCCTGTTGTCTGAATTTTTAATGGGCGTGGGATTGTTTGGGCGGGCAGGGCTGCTGATGGTGGATGTGATGACCACGGTACAAACCGACCCCATGCGGATAAGTGCCAACGTCGCAGGGTTGCTGGTAGCCATTGCAGGTGCGGTGGGCATGGCTTTGAGCTTTTGGCTGCTGATTACCGACCGCCTCGTCGCGGCCATGCAGCAAATCGCCGAACAAGATGCCCTGACGGGGGTGATGAACCGGCGCGGTTTTAGCCAAGCGATTAACCGCTTGCTGCTGCGCAAGCCCAGCCAAATCGCCGTGCTGATGCTAGACATCGACCGCTTCAAAGCCGTCAACGACACCCACGGCCACGCCACCGGCGACCGCGTCTTGGTCTGCATTGGTGAAACACTGCGGGACTCGCTTCGTGCCACCGATATTTATGCACGGCTGGGGGGGGAGGAATTTTGCGTGGTGCTGCGTGACACCACGCCACGCATTGCCCGTGACATCGGCGAACGCATCCGCAAGCGGTTTTGCACCTTGACCCAACGTGCCGACGATTTGCCAACCTGTACGCTCAGCATCGGCGTGGCTTTTGGTCGGCAAGAGGAAGTCGAAGCCCTGATGGGCCATGCCGACAGTGCCCTCTATCGCAGCAAAGCCAATGGGCGCGACCGGTTAGAAGTGTGGGATGGGCGCAGTGTCAACGATGAGACCGCCGAAGTGGTGCATGTTTGGCGGATGCGGAGTTCAGCGAGTAACGATCGTCCTGCGTAAAGACGGCGCAGGGCTTACGGGGAGGCCGCTCGCGCTGACCTGCACGGCCAGCTCAATCAAATTCAGGTCGGGATCGCGTACATACACCGACCGAATCGGCCCCGTGGCACCGGTGCGAGGCACAGGGCCTTCCGCAATCGGTACGTTGCATGCCGCCAGCCGCGCCATCACGGCCTCTAGCGGTTGGTTGACGATAAAGCACAAATCCAACGCCCCAGGCATGGGAACATGGGCTTTTGGTTCAAATTCGTGCCCCTTCAGGTGCAGATTGATTTTTTGCGCCCCAAAGCAAAACGCCTTGCGCCCTGCGCCGAAGATTTCCAGTCGCATCCCCAAAACCTCGGTATAGAACGCGATGCAGGCTTCGGGATGGGCGGTGGTGAGTACGAGGTGGTCGAGGTGGTCAATCATGGGAGTGTCCTTGTTGTGCGGTCGGGTTAAGGCGGGTGAACAAGGCTCAGAGCGTCACCCGCAACGCACGGGGCGACAAGCCGTAATGCTGGCGAAAGCGCACCGCAAACCGCGAAGCCGACGCGTAGCCGCTATCCGCTGCAATCTCGCCAATGGGGCGGGCGGTGGTTTGCAACCAGTGCAGTGCCAGCCCTAGCCGGACTTCTTCGCGTAGCTGCCGAAAAGGCCGCCCCTCCTCGCCCAAACG
>CALMOJ010000197.1 GCA_937871815.1 uncultured Neisseriales bacterium | reverse complement strand
ATGTCTTCTTCTTTGCCTGCTGTTGCGGATTGCTTTTATCAGCCGATTGCCGATGAATGCGAGGTCTTCCGCCGCGCCTTCCATGCTCGCCTCCCCTTGCTGATTAAAGGCCCCACCGGCTGCGGCAAAACCCGCTTTGTAGCGCATATGGCGGCACAGCTTGGCGTGCCGCTGATTACCGTCGCCTGTCACGATGATTTGTCGGGGGCGGACTTGGTGGGGCGGCATTTGTTGGCGCATGACCGCACCCATTGGCAAGATGGCCCCTTGAGCCGTGCCGTGCGCGAAGGGGCGATTTGCTACCTAGACGAACTGACCGAAGCGCGGCGGGATACCACCGTGGTGCTGCACCCGCTGACCGATGACCGCCGTATTTTGCCGATTGAGCGCACCGGTGAACTGCTGCAAGCCCCGCCTCACTTTATGCTGGTGGCCTCATATAACCCTGGCTACCAAAGCACCCTCAAGGCACTGAAGCCCTCTACCCGCCAACGCTTTGTTGCCCTCGAATTCACCTACCCCACCCCCGTCCTCGAAGCCACCATTGTGCAGACCGAAGCCGGTTGCAGCCCCGCCCTTGCCCAGCAATTGGTCGCGCTGGCAGGGGATTTGCGCCGTTTGTCTGCCCATGATTTAGAAGAAGGCGCGAGTACCCGATTGCTGATTCATGCCGCACGGTTGCAGGTGGCAGGTTTGCCGCTGCTGACTGCGTGCCAGTCTGCGCTGATCGACCCCCTGACCGACGACCACACCACCCGCGCCGCCCTGATGGCCGTGGTGATGGCGCATCTGCCAACCTAAGCCCATGCTGACCGGACTGCGTGCCCAGCCTCTGCGCCGCTTCGCCCAAGTCGGCTTTTTTGTGCTGTTTGTGCTGGCACCGCCGCTGAACCTGTTTCGCTTAGATGTTGATGCAGGGCATTTTGTATTGTTCGGGCAGGCGTGGGTACTGGATGTCGAAGCGCTGATTCGGTCGGGACGCGCCGACCCGTGGGAGGTGGCATGGCGGCTGTTGTCGCGGGGCTTGTTGCCCATCGTGCTGGTGGTCGGCGGGACGCTGTGGGTGGCCTACCGCTGGGGGCGGCTTTACTGCGGGTGGCTGTGTCCGCATTTTTCGGTGGTGGAGCTGCTGAATGCCCTGACCCGTCGTGCCATCGGGCGATTTAGTCTGTGGGATAGGGATCCCCTGCCCGACCGTATCCGCCCTGGGGTCGCGCGGCAACCAAACAAGACCTATTGGCTGGTGATTGCCCCGACTATTTTGGCTTTGGCGTGGCTGTGGGCGATTAGCCTGCTGACCTATCTGCAATCCCCTGCGTTGGTGTGGGGGAATCTCTGGGCGGGCACACTGACCCGCAACCAAATGGTGTTTATCGGGGTGGGGACGGGCTTGTTTAGCGCGGAATTTTTGCTGGCACGACACTTGTTTTGCCGCTACGCCTGCGCGGCGGGGCTGTTTCAAAGCTTAGTTTGGCTGGTGAATAAAAAAGCCTTGGTGATTGGCTACCAACGCCCGCGTGCCGCCGCCTGTGGTGGCTGTGACAACGCCTGTGACCATGCTTGCCCCATGCACCTCACCCCTCGAACCGTAAAGCGGTTGATGTTTGCCTGTGTGCAGTGTGGACGGTGTTTGGCGGCGTGTGAAAATCGTCAGGCAGAGGACAGCGGCCAAGCCCCGCTGCTGCACTGGACGCGTGCTGACCTTGCCGCTGCCAGCGAAGCCGCTTTTACCCCCAAGCAAGCCCGCCAAGCGCAAATTGAACCGAGTGTGCCCGCTGCCCCGCCCTCGGAGGGCGGAAGATAAATCTCGCTGCTGGTGGCTGGTGCGGTGTGGCTTTTGTTCCCCTCCCGTGGCGGGGTGCCCCGTGGGGCGGGGTGGTTGCCTTTGGGTTTGGGCTCTAGCTTTGGCTCTGGCGGTGTCGCCACCAACCACCCCATCCGGCTGTGTCGTCGCCCCCCGGCGGAGGGGGATAAAAGCCAGTCCGCGTTTACAGGATGAGCCAAGTCTCGCCGACTTTGAATAGGTTCTAAAAAGGGTTGTGATGGAAGAATGGATTGGTGGGGTGTGGGACAGGCTGATTAAACGGGCGGCACAACGCCGTTACCCGCTGGCGATGGTTACGCTAGAAACCGTGCGCCCCACGCTGGCACCGTATTTTCGGGCATTGGGTGGGGCACCGTCGGCCAGTATCAAAGGCGCGGACACCCGCCTGTGGCAGGGTCGCCGTCGCTGGCTCGAAAAAGTGGCCGGGACCGCCACCCATACCTGCGATGCCTCGCTGGATGCGGATGCACTGTATTTGCCGCCCCAGTTGGATGTGCTGCCCACCGCAGCGGACAACCACGCCCTGTATTTTTGGCTGACTGCGCTGGCTGCCCACGCCGACCCCGCCGCGCCTTTACCGGCGGATACGGCGGGCTGGTTGGCGCACAATCACCGCCAAACCGCACAGGTCTTGGCGCGTCTCCCGGGCTTGGCGACGCGGTATGCCACTTTGGTGACCGCGCATCTGGCCTGCCGCCCTGACCCCCGCACCTTACCCGCCGCCGAAGCCGCGCTGGAACAGGCGATTCGTCAGGCTTTGACCCAGCCCCACGCCGCCTTGCCGCCTTTTCCCCAGACCATGCCCCGCCACCCGCCCGAGCCGGTGCCGCTGTGGCTGATTGCCCGTGCCGCCCCGCCGCTGGCGACGCGCGCGGCTTCTACGCCCGCCGAGCCGTCTCCCGAGGGGGAATCCACCCCCGCCGACCAAGACCGTGTCCGGCGTAAAGCCGAGCGGGTCACCGAGCCAGAAGGCAAAAACGGCATGATGATGGTGTTCCGCGCCGAGAGTATTTTTAGCTGGGCGGAGTATCTGAATATCAACCGCCCCACTGAGGAGGACGAGGCCCCACAGCCCGAGGCGGCCAAAGACCTCGACGTGATGGCGATTGCGCAAGGCGGCAAAGCCCCGAAAAAACGGCTGCGCTTTGACCTCGACTTGCCGCCCGAAAGCGACGACGACACCCCGATAGGCAGCGGCATTCGCTATCCCGAGTGGGAGGGGCAGAAGCAGCGTTACCAAGCCGACTACGCCCGCATCGTGCCGCTGATTGCCGACGAAGCCCCTCCTACGGAACTCCCTGTGGCCTTGCAGCCTTTGGTGGCGCAACTTAAACGGCAATTTGCCGCGCTGACCCCCTTGCGTCATTGGCAATATGGTCAGCCGGAGGGCGAGGAAATCGACCTCGACCGGCTGATTCGGCTGCACGCGGCGCGGCGGGCAGGGACGTTGGCGGGCAGTGAAGGGCTGTATCGGCAGCAGCGGGCGTGCCAACGTTCCTTGGCGACCTTGGTGCTGGCCGATATGTCGCTTTCCACCGATGCTTACGTCAACAACGATAAGCGGGTGATTGATGTGGTGCGCGAGGCCTTGATGGTGTTTGCCGAAGCGATGAGTGCCACCCGTGATGCCGTGGGGCTGTATGGTTTTTCGTCGGTGCGGCGCGAGAACGTCCGTTTTCATCTGCTGAAGGATTTTTCGCAACCGTGGAATGCCGCCGCGCGGGGGCGGATTGCGGCGATTAAGCCGGGGTTTTACACCCGCATGGGGGCCGCGATTCGCCATGCCACGACCATCTTGGTTGGGCAGCCTGCCGAGCGGCGTTTGCTGCTGTTGGTTACCGATGGCAAGCCCAACGACCTTGACCGCTACGAAGGGCACTATGGCATTGAAGACACGCGGATGGCGATTGTGGAAGCCCGCGCCAAGGGGCTGATTCCGTTTTGCGTGACGGTAGACCGCGAAGGCGGCAGCTATTTGCCCCATTTGTTTGGCGCACACGGCTTTGT
>CALMOJ010000196.1 GCA_937871815.1 uncultured Neisseriales bacterium | reverse complement strand
TGAATGTCGTGCGTCCCTTCGTAGGTATTGACCGACTCTAGGTTGAGCATGTGCCGAATCACCGGATAGCTGTCAGAAATACCATTGCCGCCGAGCATGTCCCGCGCCACCCGCGCAATGTCGAGCGCCTTGCCGCTGTTATTCCGCTTAATCAGCGACACCATTTCTGGCGTGGCCTGCTCTTGGTCCATGAGTCGCCCCACCTGCAAAGCCGCGAATAAGCCCAAGGTGATTTCGGTCTGCATATTGGCCAGTTTGACTTGCACCAGTTGAGTCGCAGCCAGTGGGCGGCCAAATTGGTGGCGGTCTAGGGTGTACTGGCGGGCGGTGTGCCAACAGGTTTCTGCCGCCCCCATCGCCCCCCATGCAATCCCAAACCGCGCTTTGTTCAGGCAGCTAAACGGCCCTTTTAAGCCTGTGACGCTGCCCAGCAAGTGGTCATCCGGCACAAACACCTCGTCCATCACCACCTCCCCCGTCACCGAAGCCCGCAGGCTGAACTTGCCGCCTAGTGTGGGGGTGGACAGCCCAGCCATCTCGCGAGTGAGGATAAAGCCGCGAATATCGCCCGCCTCATCTTTACCCCACACAATCAGGACATCGGCAATCGGACTGTTGCTAATCCACGTCTTGCGCCCCGACAGCCGCCAGCCGCCCGCCACCTTGCGGGCACGGGTCAACATCCCATCGGGGTCAGAGCCCGCATCCGGCTCGGTCAGCGCGAACGCACCCACCCATTCGCCGCTGGCCAGCTTGGGCAAGAAATAGGCTTGTTGCGCGGCACTCCCAAAGGTGGCCAGCGGATACATCACCAAGGAGCTTTGCACGCTTAATACCGTGCGGTAGGCCGAATCAACCTGCTCCATTTCTCGGGCCACCAAGCCATAGGCCACATGCGACAAGCCCGCGCAGCCCCACTCCGGCAGCGTGCAACCGAGCAAGCCCAACGCGCCCATCTCGGCAAAAATGGCACGATCAAAACGTTCTTCGCGGTGTGCCGTCACAATGCGCGGCAACAGTGCCGTTTGGGCATAGGCTCGCGCCGTATCGCGGGCACTGCGTTCTTCGGGGGTGAGTTGCGTCTCAAGCTGCAGCGGGTCTTCCCAGCGGAACGTGGGGCGGGTAGTGGACATGGGGGAACTCCAGTGGCGTAACAGGGGATTCAGATTATTCCATATTGGCAGGTGGGGGCTAGGGGCTGTCTCACGGCACGAGACAGCAGACTCAACGGGCTTGCTATCCCCACAAACGGGTTCGAAATATAAGTGATTTGTGTAAATTGTAGGAAATTGTTGCTGCACAGCAGTTTGTCCTTGCTTATACATCAACAAGTTGTCTATGCTTATTGTGCAATGCAACATATTAAGGAGTTCATCATGTTTGCACCTTCATTGACCCCCGACACCACGCGTGCCGTCGCTGCTAGCACCCTACCGCTGGCGCTTTCTAACGCTATTTTGATGCTGACCTTGCGTCAACAAGCCATGCTGACCGAGCAAATTAGCCGGTCTTTGGCACGGAGCTACCGTGCCAGCCACCGCGAAGCCCCGCTGCCTAATAAGCAATCCCGCTTGGCCTGCATGGCATTTAGCGATTCCCTCGCCCTAGGCCACGATTGGTCCATGCAAAATATCGAAGGCCAAAAAGAAGGCATTCGCCTGCTGGCCAAAGCCTGTGGCGAGCCCACTTGGCTGACCCCGGTCGAAAAAATCCTCGACAAAGAAGCCGCTGAGACCAGTCACTTCTTTACTGAGCTGGGGCGTAAGAAGGGCGGACTGGCCTATATGGGGCGTTAAAAAACGTATCTGCCCGCTGGGCAGCCCCTCTACTACCGCACCAAGGGACGGCATTCTACGCCGTCCTTTTTTTGTACGCGTCACCCTGCCCCCTCTCGCTTCCCCTTGCCCCGCAAAACAAGGATGATGCGCGGTGTTTTTTATCCGCAGAAGAAAGGAAGGTCGGCATGACGGCAAAGCATTTTTTACTCGGCGTAACCGGTGGGGTCGCGGCCTATAAAGCGGCGGAATTGGTTCGGCTATGGGTCAAGGCAGGGCATACCGTCGATGTGGTCATGACCGAATCTGCCACTCGCTTTATCGCACCCGCCACCTTTCAAGCCCTGTCTGGCCGCCCCGTATTTACCGACCTGTGGGATACCCGCCCCAGCAATGGCATGGCGCATATCGCCTTAACCCGCCAAGCCGATATCTTTGTGATTGCGCCCGCCACCGCTGATGTTTTGGCGCGTTTGGCTCAGGGGCGATGCGATGACCTCATCACCACCCTTGCCGCCGCGCGAACCTGCCCCCTTGCCGTGGCACCGGCCATGAACAAGCAAATGTGGGATAACCCACCCAACCAGCGCAACGTGGCACAGCTTCGCGCCGACGGCATCACCGTATTAGGCCCCGGCAGCGGCGAACAAGCCTGCGGCGAAATCGGTGAGGGGCGGATGCTCGAACCCGAAGCCCTTGCCGAGCTGACGGAAGGCTTGTTTGTCGCCAAAACGCTGCATGGCAAGCGCGTCGTGCTGACCGCCGGCCCCACCTACGAGCCAATCGACCCCGTGCGCGGCATCACCAATATTTCGAGTGGCAAAATGGGCTACGCCTTGGCGCGAGCTTGCCGCGATGCCGGTGCCGAAGTCGTCTTGGTGACAGGGCCGACCGCCCTGCCTTTGCCCATTGGAGTGACGTGCGTGCCGGTGCAAACCGCCTGCCAGATGCAGGCAGCGGTGATGGAAAATCTGGCCGCGTGTGAGGTGTTTATCGCCGTTGCGGCGGTAGCGGATTACCGGATTCAGGCCACCAGCACCCAAAAAATCAAGAAAACCGCCGGCAGCCCGCCTACCCTGAGCCTGACGGAAAACCCCGACATTCTCGCCAGTGTGGCCGCCCTACCGCAGCCCCCGTTCTGTGTGGGATTTGCTGCCGAAAGCGAAAATTTGCTGGACTACGCCGAAGCCAAACGCCAGCGTAAACAGGTGCCGCTGTTGGTCGCCAATTTGGCCCAGCACGCCATGGGGGCGGACGATAACGAAATTGTGCTATTGGACGACCATGGCCGCCATCCCTTGCCCCGCATGGCCAAGACCGCCGTGGCACACGCGATTGTGGCGCATATCGCCGTGCAACTTGCCGCTGCTGCGGTGGTGAAGTAAGCGTGTTTTGCGCCGCTGGTGGCCGCTAGGGCTTGGCCGTGATGCCCCGCCGCTGATGGTATGAGCCGCTGTGGGTTTGGCCGTTATTCCCCTCCCGTGGAGGGGTACGCCGGAGGCGGGGGGGGGTGCCTTTGGATTTTTGGGTGTGGCTTTTAGCCGCCAGCCACCCCCCCGTCTGGCTGCGCTGTCGCCCCCTCTGGCGGAGGGGCATAAAAGCCTGTCCGCGAGGGGCTTGGGCTCCGCGCGGGTTCAAAACCCAGCGAACGCAGGATTCTCCGAGTTTCGCAGGCTTTGAGCAGGTTCTCAGCGGTAATGCTCGGCCAGCGTGCTTAAATCCTGCTGCGCAAATCCCGCCTCGGCGTGGGCTTGGAGCTGGCGTTCAGCCAAGGCCGCCAGCGGGCAAGGGTGCTGGTGAGCCGCAGCGACACGCGCCGCATTGCCCAAGTCTTTCAGCAGCGTGGTCACTTTCCACTGCACAGGGGTGTAGCTGTGGGCACTCATCCGAGGGGCGAGAATTTGCAAAGGCAAGGAGTCGGCAAAGCCTCCTGCCAGCGCGGGCGCAAGGCGGCTGGCATCCACCCCAGCTGCTTCGGCCAGTGTAATGGCCTCGGCAATCAGCACACTGTTGGCCGCCACAATCAGTTGGTTACACACCTTGGTCACTTGTCCCGCCCCCACCGTCCCCATGTGAGTGACGCGCTGCCCCAACACCGCCAACAGAGGCCGCAAGGCATCCACATCGGCGGCCTCGCCCCCAGCCATCATCACCAGCTGCCCCGTTTCTGCCCCACGCACCCCGCCCGAGACCGGCATATCCACCCAGCGCACCCCCGCTTCAGTCGCCAGCCGTGCAGCAAAATCGCGGGTGGCGGCAGGGTCAATGCTCGAAAAATCAACCAGCACCGCCCCCGCTTGGGCATGGGCGGCCAGTCCCTGTTCGCCGAATACCACGGCTTCGACCGCCGCAGTATCGCTGACACACAGCATCAGCACATCGGCGGCGTGGGCGGCTTCGGTGAGGCTGGCAGCAGCCTGTGCCCCAGCAGCGACCAGCGGCTGCATTTTGGCGGGGTCACGGTTCCAGACCCTGACCCGATGCCCTGCTGCCAAAAGTCGCTTCACCATCGGCTGCCCCATCAAACCGAGGCCAATAAAGCTGATTGCGGGTGTCATCGTGCGTCGTTCCTTGTGTTGTGGCGAAAACGAAAAATAGTCATCCGTGCCCGAGCTATGTGCTGACCTACGCAAGGGGTGGCCAGCGCACCGTGGTCGGGTGAGCAGAAAAGTGTAGCAAACTGCCCTGTTGTCGGGCGAGACGAAGCGCGTGGGCGCAACCTTGCCGTGCTTGCCCGTGTGTGACAGCCTTCGCGTTTTATGTTTGAACACGTTCTTAGAAGCTGTTTACGAGCTGCGAGACTCGGGTGATCCTGCGTTGAAATTCGCAAAAGACTGCGCATGGATTTAGTCCCAACGTCGCTTTTTTTCCGAATTTCGCCTTGGCTGACCCGTCGTTCGCTAGATCGTAAACAGGTTCTTAACCATCACTTGGAGTACCCCCATGCCCACTATTTTCAGACTCGACCCCGGCCCTCGCTTGGCAGAGGCCACCGTGTTTAACCGCGTGGCCTACCTCGCCGGACAAATTCCCACCGACCCCAGTGCAGATATTGTCGGGCAGACCGCGCAAACTCTCGCCGAGGTCGATGCTGTTTTGGCGCGGTTAGGCACAGACAAATCCCGCTTGCTCGACGTGACGATTTTTTTGGCGGATATGGCCGACTACAACGGGATGAATCAAGCGTGGGATGCGTGGGTCGATACCGCTCATCCGCCCGCCCGCGCCACTGTCGCCGCGCAGCTGGCCAACCCTGATTGGAAAATCGAAATTAAGGCGATAGCGGCATTGCCCGAATAAAAGCGGTGGGTGGTTATGGGGGGGGCGTG